>CAZCVW010000254.1:0-5356 GCA_964502185.1 uncultured Burkholderiales bacterium | reverse complement strand
TGTGGATCAGTCGCCGGCCGCGGGGACGCGGGCCGCGCCCGGCTCGGCCGTGACCCTCGTTGTCTCCATCGGTCCGCCCCGGTTGGTGACGGCGCCTGAACTCCTGGGTCGTACCACCGACGAAGCGGCCCGGATGCTCATGGAGGCGGGGCTGGTGGCCGACGTCGTCATCGCCGAGCCTCCGAGCGGTGTGAGCGCCAGGTTCGGGCGGGTGTGGAAGCAGTCACCGCCGCCGGGAGCGACGTTGGACGAGGGAGCTCCGGTGCAGTTCTGGGCCCGGAGGTAGTTTCCGGTCACCCCGGCGCCCGGCGGCTCACGTTCGGATCGCCCTCGACGAACCAGCGCCACGGGTACTCGTCGCCCTTGCCGGGCGTGAGGCCGATCCGTCTGGAGTTTCCGGGGTCGGCCGGTGGCGGGGTGCCGTCGTCCAGCAACCCGACGGGGCCGCCCAGCAGATCGACGCCGTCGGTGCTGCGGTCGAACCCGAGCGCCTGAGCGAGGCGGGCCGGACCCGAACACAGCTCCCGGTGCCGCTTCGCCTTGACCCGGCGGGTGCGCATGGCTTCGATCCCGTCCAGGGGATCCAGGGCCCGGAGCAGGACGGCCCCGGCGGTGCCCTCCGGACCGCAGACCACGTTGGCGCACCAGTGCATCCCGTAGGTGAAGTACACGTAGAGGTGGCCGGGCGGGCCGAACATGGTGGCGTTGCGGGGGGTCTGGCCCCGGAAGGCGTGGCTGCCGGCGTCGGCCGATCCGCAGTAGGCCTCGACCTCGACGATGCGACCCGCCAGCCGGCCGGCCCGCGGGTCGTCGTGGACCAGCACCTTGTTCAGGAGCTTTGGCGCCACGTCGCGCGGGTCCCCGAGGAAGAAGCGACGCGGCAGCGTGTGCTCAGGCAACCTTGGAAAGCCACGCCTCCTGATCGGCGAGGCGGGCCCTCGCCACCTCCAGCTGGGCGGTGACCGACGCCGCACCGCCCCCGCCGGGGGAGCTGCGGCGGCGGACGGAGGCGCCCGGTTCCAGGGCGGGGAGGGCGTCGGGGCCGAGCCGCGGTTCGGTCATGACGAGTTCCTCCAGCGGGATGCCCCGCTCGACGGACTCGCGCACGACCTTGCCGATGAGGCTGTGCGCCTCCCGGAAGGGCATGCCGCCCCGGACGAGGTCCTCGGCCAGGTCGGCCGCCGCACTGGCCGGGGCGTTGGCCGCTGCCCGCATGCGGTCGAGGTCGAAGGTGGCCGTGTCCAGCAGGCCGGTCATCGCCGCCAGCGCCCTCGAGAGGGTGTCGAGCGAGTCGAAGAGCGGTTCCTTGTCCTCCTGGAGGTCGCGGTTGTAGGAGAGCGGTAGGCCCTTCAGCGTGGCCAGGAAGCCGGCCAGGTGGCCGATGAGGCGGCCGGCCTTGCCCCGGACCAGTTCGGCGATGTCCGGGTTCTTCTTCTGGGGCAGCATCGACGACCCGGTGGCGTAGGCGTCGTGGAGGCGCAGGAAGCCGAACTCCTCCGTCGACCAGAGCACGATCTCCTCGCCGAGGCGGGAGAGGTGGACCTGGCAGAGGCCGCAGACGAAGAGCAGCTCGGCGACGAAGTCGCGGTCCGACACGGCGTCCAGCGAATTCTGGAACGCGCCCGAGAAGCCGAGCTCGGCGGCCACGCTGGCCGGGTCGAGGGGAAGGGTGGACCCGGCCAGGGCCCCGGCGCCGAGCGGCGAGATGTCGGCCCGGTCGAGGGCGTCGCGCAGGCGCTCCAGGTCACGGGAGAGGGCCCAGAAATGGGCCAGCAGGTGATGGGCCAGGAGCACGGGCTGGGCCCGCTGCATGTGGGTGTAACCAGGCAGGTAGGCGTCTTCGGCGTGGGCCTGGACGGCCCGCTTGACCAGGACCTCCATGAGCGCATGGAGGAGCGAGCCCAGCACCCGGCCCTCACGGCGGACGTAGAGGCGGAGGTCGAGCGCCACCTGGTCGTTGCGGCTGCGGCCGGTGTGGAGCTTGGCCCCGGCGGGACCGGCCAGCTCGGTGACGCGCCGTTCGATGGCGGTGTGGATGTCCTCGTCGAGCGGCAGGAACCCGAAAGTGCCCGCCTCCATCTCCGCCTCGACCCGGGCCAGGGCGGCGGAGATGACCGCCCGCTCGTCCTCCGTGAGCAGTCCGACGCGGGCCAGCATGTTGACGTGGGCCCGCGACCCGGCCAGGTCGTCGGCGGCCAGGCGGGAGTCGTAGGACAGGCTCTCGCAGAAGGCCAGCAGCTCCGCCGCCGGTCCTTCTCCGAAGCGGCCCTGCCACAGCGGCCGCCCCTGGGGCCCCGTAGTTCCCTGGTTGCCAGTAGTCCCCTGGTTGCCAGTAGTCCCCTGGTTGCCAGTAGTCCCCTGGTTGCCAGCGCTCCCCTCGTTGCCGGCCGTCACCGGGGATCGGCCCCCTGGCACCGGGCCCAGGTCTCCACCGAGAGGCCCCACAGGCGCACGAAGCCTTCGGCGTCGCGATGACGGAAGGTGTCGGAGGCGTCGTAGGTGGCGAGGCCGTGGTCGTAGAGGCCACGGGGGGCGCGCCGGCCGACGACCGTGGCCCGCCCGGTCTCGAGGCGGAGCCGCACCTCGCCGGTGACGTGCTCCTGGGTGGCGATCATGAAGGCGTCGAGTGCCCGCCGGAGGGGCGAGTGCCAGAGGCCGTCGTAGACGAGTTCGGCGTAGCGGGGCTCCAGGCGGGCCTTCTCCCGCATGACGTCGCGCTCCAGGCACACACCCTCCAGGTCGGCGTGGGCGAGCAGGAGGGCGAGGGCGCCGGGGCACTCGTAGACCTCCCGGCTCTTGATGCCGACCCGGCGGTTCTCGACCATGTCGATGCGGCCGAAACCGTAGGCGCCCACCTGGGTGTTGAGCCGCGTGATGAGCTCGTGGGCGGGCAGGTTGGCTCCGTCGAGGCTGACCGGCACGCCCGCCTCGAAGCCGAGCACGACCTCGGTCGGCTCAGGCACACCGCCGGTCGGCGGGCGGGTGAACAACCAGATGTCGTCCGGCGGCTGGGCCCACGGGTCCTCGATGGCCCCGCATTCGATGGCCCGGCCCCACAGGTTCTCGTCGATCGAGTAGGGGCTCGCCTTTGTCTGCTCGATCGGGATCCCGTGCTCCGTGGCGTAGTCCATGGCCGTTTCCCGGGTGAAGCTCCAGTCCCGGGTCGGGGCGAGCACGTCGAGGTCGGGGGCGAGGGCGCGGGTCGACACCTCGAAGCGCACCTGGTCGTTGCCCTTCCCGGTGCAGCCGTGGGCGACCGCCGTCGCCCCGTGACGGCGCGCCGCGGCCACGAGTTCCTCGACGATGACGGGCCGGGAGAGGGAGGAGACCAGCGGGTAGCGCCCCTCGTAGAGGGCGTTCGCCCTCACCGCCGGGACGACGAAGTTGGCGGCGTAGTCGGCCCGGGAGTCGATCACCTCCGCTTCGATCGCCCCCGCGGCCAACGCCCGTTTACGGATCACCTCGAAGTCGCCGCCCTGACCGACGTCGACCGCGAGGGCGATGACCTCGCTGCCCCACTCCTCCGACATCCACTTGACGGCCACCGAAGTGTCGAGCCCACCCGAATACGCGAGGACGACCCGTTGTCCCACTGTTCTCTGTTCTCCTGTCTTTCTTTTCACAGGCCAGCTCACATTGCCAGCTCACAGGCCGGCCAGTTTGGCCAGCTGCGCCGCGACTTTCTTTCCCCCCACCTCGCTGCAGACCACGAGCACCGTATCGTCGCCCGCCACGGTGCCCAGCACGTCGCCGACCCCGACCCGGTCGATGGCCGCCGCCACGACATGGGCCGAGCCCGGGGGTGTCCGGAGCACGGCCAGGTTGGCGCTGTGCGTGGCTTCCACGACGAACTCGGACAGGACCCGCTTCAGGCGGTCCTCGGGGGTGACCCGGTCCTTGGCGTGCTCGGGAACGGCGTAGGCCATCTGGCCGCCGGGAATCCGGACCTTGACGGCCCCCAGTTCCTCCAGATCCCGGCTGACGGTGGCCTGCGTGGCCACGATCCCTTCGGTGGCCAGCATCTCCACCAGTTGGATCTGGCTGGAGATCACCTGTTCCTCCAGGAACTTGGCGATGCGGTGCTGGCGCTGGGGCTTCCCGACCGGCATCAGTCGGCTCTCTCGTCGACTGGCTCGTCGACTGGCTCGTCGACTGCCTCGTCGTTCGGGGTCCCCACCAGTTCGGCCAGCAGCGCCCGGTAGGAATGCATGCGGTTCTCCGCCTGCTGCCACACCGCCGAGGCCGGACCCTCGAGGACTTCGTCGGTGACCTCCTCGCCGCGCCGGGCGGGGAGGCAATGGAGGAAGACGACCTCCGGACCGGCGGCCTCCAGCAGGGCGGCGTTGACCTGGTAGGGAGCGAAGGCGACGCGCCGCACCTCGGCCTCGGACTCCTGACCCATCGACGACCACACGTCGGTGTAGACGGCATCCGCTCCGGCGACCGCTTCGAAGGGGTCTTGCACCAACTCGATCGAACCGCCCAGGTTGCGGGCCCGGTCGATGACGGCGTCGTCGAGTTCGTATCCGGCCGGGCTCGTGATCACCATCTCGACGCCGGTGAGGGCGGTGGCGAGGGCCAGCGAGGCGGCGACGTTGTTGCCGTCGCCCACGAAGACGAGCCGGCGCCCCTCCAGCGAGCCCAGCCGCTCCTCGATCGTGAGGAGGTCGCCCACGGCCTGGCCCGGGTGGGCCCGGTCGGACAGCAGGTTGAGGACGGGCACGCCACCGATGCGGGCCATCTCCTCGAGCACCTCGTGGTCGTAGACCCGGGCTCCGACGAGCGCGCAGTAGGCGGCGAGGGTGCGGGCCACATCGGCCACCGACTCTCTCTGGCCCAGGCCGAGTTCGTCGCCCCGCAGGGTCACGCAGTGGCCGCCGAGGGTCGAGACGGCCACCTCGAACGACACGCGGGTGCGAGCGGAAGGCTTCTCGAACACGGCGGCCACGGCTCGCCCGGCCAGGAGCGGGGCGACCTTGCCCGGTTCCCGCTTCCATTCCCGGGCCAGGTCGAGGACGCGCCGCAGGGCCGGGGCGCTCAGGTCGTCGACGTCGAGGAAGTGGGCGGGCGTGGCCTTCTCTGGCATGACTGCGAAGTCCTAGGCGGCGGGGAGCGCGGCCAGCGCCTTGGCCACGATGGCCACGGCCTCGTCGATCTCGCCGTCCGACACGAGCAGCGGTGGGGCGAAGCGGAGCGCGGTAGCGGTGACGGCGTTGACGACCAGTCCCCGTTCCAGGCAGGCGGTGGCGGCCGCCTTCGCATCGGTACCGGGCTGCAACTCGGCGGCCAGCAGAAGCCCGAGGCCCCGCACGCCGGCCACGCCCGGGGTGGCGGCCAGCGCCTCGCTGAGCCGGGC
>CAZCVW010000253.1:0-5362 GCA_964502185.1 uncultured Burkholderiales bacterium | reverse complement strand
GCCCTGCGCCTCGCCCGCCTCGATCCGGCCAGCGCCTACCGGGGGTCGTGATGGCCGGCCGTGTTCCCTTCGCCCGCCGCAGCCTCTTCCAGGACCGCAGCCGGGCCGCTCTCGCCGCCGGCGGTGTCGCCGCCGCCCTGATGCTCGTACTCCTCCTCGACGGCATCTTCGCCGGCGCCATGCGCCAGGTCACCGCCTATCTCCGCGGCTCCCCGGCCGACTTGATCGTCTCCCAGCAGGGCGTGCGGACCATGCACATGTCGGCCTCGGCGCTGCCCGAAGACACCGTCGCCGCCGTCGGCCGGGTCCCCGGCGTGGCGTGGGCCGAGGCCATCCGCTTCACCATGAGCGTGGTCACGGGTGCGGGCGGCCAGCAGCTCAGCTACGTGATCGGCTACGACCCCGCCACCGGGCGGAGCGGGCCCCGCCGCCTCACCGCCGGGCGTGCCCCCGGGCCCGGCGAGGCGCTGCTCGACGAGATCGCCGCCGGGCGCATCGGCGTGGGCCTGGGCGGCCAGGTAGGGCTCTTCGGTGGGTCCTTCCGGGTCGCCGGCCTGTTCACCGGCGGGACGAACATCGCCAACAGCACCACGTTCGTGACCACGGCGGAGTTCGCCCGCCTGCGGGGCCCAGCCGTGAGCTACGTCCTCGTCGGCGCCTCGCGCGGGGTCGACCCGAGCCGGCTGCGGGCCGCGGTGGCGGCGGCGCTGCCGGCCACGACCGTCCAGACCCGGGCCGAGTTCGCCCGCCAGGAGGCGTCCCTCGTCGAGGACATGTCGGCCGACCTCATGCGGATCATGACGATCGTGGGCTTCCTCATCGCCCTGGCCGTCGTCGCCCTCACCCTCTTCACCCTCACCCTGGCCAAGCTGCGGGAGTATGCCGTCGTCAAGGCCCTCGGGGCCCGCACCGGCCGGCTGGCCGGGGTGGTCCTCGCCCAGGCGGCGTGGTCGGTGCTCCTCGCCCTCGGCGTGGCGGCCCTGGGCGCCGTGGTGGTCGGTTGGGCCGTGGGGAAGGCCAACCCGGCGCTGGAGATCGCTATCGGGGCCGGGAGCGTCGCCCGGGCCGGTCTCGGGGCGCTGGCCGTGGGTGCCGTCGGCGCCATCGTTCCGCTGCGCCGGGTCGTGACCGTGGACCCCGCTTCTGCCTTCCGGAGGGCGTCATGAGCGATCCCGTGCTCCAGGTACGTCACCTGACCAAGACCTACGGCGAGGGGGACCTGGCGGTCGACGCGGTCCGCGACGTCGACCTCGACGTCGCCCCGGGCGAGGTCGTCCTCGTGATGGGGCCTTCGGGGAGCGGCAAGACGACGCTGCTGCTCATGCTCGGCGCCATGCTCCGACCCACCAGCGGCTCCATCCTGATCGACGGCCTTGACCTTGCCCACGCCCCCGAACGGTCGCTACCGCCGCTGCGGGCCCGGCATTTCGGCTTCGTCTTCCAGGACTTCAACCTGCTCTCCGCCCTGAGCGCCCTCGAGAACGTCGAGCTCGCCTGCAACCTGGCCGGTGTCAGAGGAAAGCCCGCCCGGGCCCGAGCGGCAGAACTGTTGGAACGCCTCGGCCTCGGACACCGGCTGGGCTTCCGGCCCGACCAGCTCTCCGGGGGCGAGAAGCAACGGGTGGCGATGGCCCGGGCGCTGGCCAACGACCCGTCGCTCATCCTGGCCGACGAGCCCACCGCCAACCTCGACTCCGGCCACGGCCGGGAGATCGCCCGCCTCCTGCGCCAGCTCGCCAGCGAGGACGGCCGCAGCGTGATCATCGTGAGCCACGACAGCCGCCTCAAGGAGATTGCCGACCGGGTGCTGTGGCTGGAGGACGGACGGTTCCGGGAACTGGCCGCCATGAGCGTCGACCCGGTGTGCGGCATGGCCGTCGAACGCGACGGCGGACTCCACCTCGAACACGACGGGGAAGTCGTGTGGTTCTGCCGTCGCCAGTGCCGCGACGAGTTCGTCGCCGACCCCGGCCGTTTCCTCACCGCCGAGCCAGAGGAGGTCACCATGCCTCAGCGCTGAAGAGCTGGTCCACCGGGTCCGTGAATTTCCGCAGCGGGAAACAGGGGTTCGCCCCGGATGGCGCGGTGATCGGTTCTCAGTACGGTCGACATGAAGAAAGAAGAACGAATCCGTGGAGGTGACAGCGATGTGGCATGGCGACTGGAGCTGGTGGGGGTGGCTGGGGATGAGCGTGACCATGCTGGCCTTCTGGGGCCTGGTCGCCTTGGCGGTGGTGGCGCTCTTCCGCCGCACCGGTGAGACCGACCAGCGCAGCCCCGAGGCGCTCCTGGCCGAGCGCTTCGCCAAAGGGAAGATCGACGAGGACGAGTACCGCCGGCGGCTCGAGGTCCTGCGGGGCGACCAGGCCACGGTCCGCCACTGAATCTGTGGCCCGGAGGAGTCCGCCGGCGCCGACACGCCGATGGGACCACCAGGTCGGACAAGGAGGTGCAGCGATGAGGGGCACACGATGGATCCTCGGCGTGGGGGCCCTCGCCGCCGTCGGCCTGCTCGGCGTGGCCTTCGGCGCCAGTTCCACCGATGAGGGGGGAGGCGCCACCCCGGTCCATGTCGGGCGCCTGACCCAGCTGGAGCAGAGCGGGACGATGCGCCAGATGCTCCAGCAGCACCAGGACATGCTGTCCCAGATGCAGGCCAGCCTGACACCCCAGATGCTGCAGATGATGCGGACCGACCCCATGTGGCAGATGCTCCAGTCGGGCGACATGATCCGGCTCCAGGAGGAGCACCAGGGCGACATCGACCGGATGCTCGCCCGGTAGTCCAGAGGAAGACGGCAGCGGGAGGTCGCGGTGAACGACTACGGATACGGGCTCTGGCCCCTTGTGGTGCTCAACTCGGTCCTCTTCATCGTGCTGGCGGCGAGCTTTTTCCACCCGAAGACCGGCCGGGACTGGAAGGCCATGGGCGTCTTCTCCGCCTTCGTGGTGGCCCTCTTCGTCGAGATGTACGGCTTTCCGCTCACCGTCTACGTGCTCTCCGGCTGGCTCGGCAGCCGCTTCCCCTCGCTCACCCTCACCCACAGCGGCGGGCACCTGTGGAACGACCTCATCGGCTGGAAGGGCGACCCGCACGTCAGCCCCTTCCACCTTGCCAGCTACGCCTTCATGATCGGCGGCTTCTGGCTCATCTCCTCGGCCTGGAAGGTGCTCTGGGAGGCGGCCCGGACCGGGACGCTCGCCACCACCGGCCTCTACGCCCGGGTGCGCCACCCCCAGTACGTCGGGTTCCTCGCCGTGATGGTCGCGTTTCTCCTCCAGTGGCCGACCATCCCCACGCTCGTCATGTTCCCGGTGCTTGTGGCGATGTACCGTCGCCTCGCCATCACCGAGGAGCGCGAAGTCTCCGCCCGCTTCGGCGCCGCCTGGAACGACTACGCCCGCCGCACCCCTCGGTTCATCCCCCACCGCCGCGTCCCCACCCCACCGGGCGAGGGCACCCGGCCCGGTTCCCGGGCCGGCGCGGGAAGGTGAACGAGGTTGGGCCACGGACGACCACAGTGAGGCCGCCCATGGAGCACCATGACCGCCACGACCACGATCGCCGGGCATCCGGCCGGGACGGCCTCGTCACCGCCGTCCTCGAGACCAGCGGCCTGCAGTGGGCCAGCGAGAAGGCGGTGGTGGAAGCGGTCCTCGCCCGCCGCCCCGGCGTGGCCGGCGTCGAGGTCAACCCGGTGTCCCAGACGGCCACCGTCCGGTTCGACCCCGCCGTGATCTCCGTGTCCCAGCTGCGGGACTGGGTGGAGGGCTGTGGCTACCACTGCGCCGGGCAGTCCGTCCCGGCCCACCTCTGCGACCCGATGGCCGAGCCGACTGCCGGGGCGCCCCCGGCCCCGCCGGCTGCCGGCCCGGCCGAAGCGAAGCCGCCGTCGCCGCACGAGGCCATGGGCCACGGCGGCCACGAGGGGATGTCCATGGCCGCCATGGTGGCCGACATGCGCCACCGGTTCCTGGTGGCGGCGATCTTCTCGGTGCCGATCCTGCTGTGGTCTCCGATCGGCCGGGACGTGCTGGGCTTCTCGGCCGCCGCCCCCTTCGGCCTGCGCGACGACGTGTGGCAGTTGCTCTTGAGCCTCCCCGTCATGCTCTGGGCGGCGTCGATCTTCTTCGACGGGGCCGTCCGCGCCCTGCGGGCCCGCACGCTGGACATGATGGTGCTCGTCGCGGTGGCCATCGGCGCCGGGTGGCTCTACTCGCTGGGGGTCACCTTGACCGGCGGCGGGGAGGTCTTCTACGAGGCGGCCACGGTGCTGGCCGCCTTCGTGCTGCTCGGCCACTGGTTCGAGATGCGGGCCCGGGGCGGCGCCAACGATGCGATCCGCACCCTGTTGGACCTGGCCCCGCCCATGGCGGTGGTCCTGCGGGGCGGCGAGGCGGTGGAGGTGCCCACCGCCGAAGTGGCCGTCGGCGACCTGGTCCTCGTCCGCCCCGGGGGCCGGGTCCCGGTCGACGGCGTGGTGGAGGAGGGGGAGAGCGAGGTCGACGAGTCGATGGTGACGGGCGAGAGCCTCCCCGTGCACAAGGAGGCGGGGGCGGCGGTCACCGGGGCCACCATCAACAAGAACGGCACCCTACGGGTCCGTGCCACCCGGGTCGGGGCCGACACCGCCCTGGCGCAGATCGTCAAGCTGGTCCAGGAGGCCCAGAACTCCAAGGCGCCCGGCCAGCGCCTGGCCGACCGGGCCGCCTTCTGGCTCGTGTTCGTGGCCCTGGTCGGCGGCGGCCTCACCTTCGCCGCCTGGACGCTCTTCAGTGACCGCCCGGCCACCGACGCCCTCCTCTTCGCCATCACCGTGGTGGTCATCACCTGCCCCGACGCCCTGGGCCTGGCCACCCCCACGGCCATCATGGTCGGGACCGGCCTCGGCGCCACCCGGGGTGTGCTGTTCAAGCACGCCACCGCCCTGGAAACCTCGGCGGGCATCGACGTGGTGGTCATGGACAAGACCGGCACCCTCACCAAGGGAGAACCGGAGGTGACCGACGTCGTCACCGGGGGCATCGCCACCGAGGAGCTCCTCGCCCTGGTCGCCGCCGTGGAACGGGAATCCGAGCATCCCCTGGCCGAGGCCGTCGTCCGCCACGCCGACGCCGCCGGAGCGGCGCGCCTTGCCGCCGAGGGCTTCGAGAACGTCCCCGGCCACGGCGCCCTGGCCCGGGTCGCGGGCCGGCGGGTGGCCGTAGGCAACGCCCGGCTCCTCGAGCGTGAGGGTGTGCGTCTGGGCCTCCTGGCCGAGGAGCGGAACCGCCTGGCCGCGGGTGGACGCACCGTGGTGTGCGTGGCCGTGGACGGCGTCGCCCGGGGCCTCATCGCCATCGCCGACGCCGCCCGGCCCAG
>CAZCVW010000252.1:0-5366 GCA_964502185.1 uncultured Burkholderiales bacterium | reverse complement strand
CAAGGCGGCCCGCAGGCCGACCTGCCGGGCCGCCGCCGCCCGGAGGAAGCTCGCGTCGGCCGTGACGTCGGGCACCCAGGCCGGCTCCCCGGAGAGGACCACCCGGCCCGGCAGGCCGACTCCCGGCCGGAGGCGGGTCTGCTCGGTGGCGCGCCGGAAGGGCCCGAACCGCTCGGCGTCGTCCAGGTGCCAGAGGCCGGTCGGCGCCAGGACCCCCTCAGGTTTGGGCAGGTAGGCGTGCCCCACCGGCCAGACGGTATAGGCGCAGACCTCGTCGAGGGCTCGCTGGAGGGCCTCCTCCACCGTTCGGGCCTCGTTGGCCGCCACCGCCACGACCTGGAGGAGCTGAAGGAACGCCCGTTCCCGTTGCAGGAGAGCCACCGTCCGCCTCCGCTCGCCCAGGTCCCGGGCCAGCCGGGCGGTCGCCCGGGTGCGTTCGAGGGCCCGGCCCGCCTCGGCGGAGAGCACCTCGGCGGCGCGCTGCGAGAACTGATCCAGCCCGGCCCGGGGCGTGTCCCACAGGACCACGACGGCTCCCAGGAACCCTCCTTCTCCTGGGAGGGGGATGAAGGCCGCAGAAGCGGACGGGATGAGCCGGGCCAGGTGGGGGGAGATCACCGGGGACGAGCGGGAGTCGGAGATGAAAATGGTCTGGCCGCTACGCACAGCCAGGCCCGTGCCGCTGGGTTCGGTGGCCGCGTCCACCACCGACTCGCCCAGCGGCACGGGGATGTTGCGCTGACCGCGGCTCACGAACCGGGACGAACCCCCCTCCTCCGCCGCCATCACCTGGACCCGGTCGGCTCCGAGGAGATCCATGACCAGGTCAGCGGTGATCGCAGCCGCCTCCGCTTCCGTGTCGGCCCGGCCCAGCGTCGTTGTCGCCTCGAGCAGCCGCTCGATGCCCGCCCCGGCCGCTCCCACCTCGCCCTCGCAGGCCCGCAGCCGGCCAGCCACCCAGGCACAGCCTTCGCCCAGACCCACGAAGACGGGGATGACCAAGGCCACCGTGTACAGCTCGCCCGCCGGGCGACTCGCGGCCAGGAGCGGCAGCAGGTACGCGACCGCGGCGGGGGCGGCGAAGCGGAGCGACGTCCAGCGGGGCTGGCTGAGCCCGACCCACGCGAAGACCAGAGGGAAGGCGACATCGTAGGTGTAGGGGTTGAGACCGCCGAAGTGGTTCGCAGCCGCGATGAGGACGAGGGCGGCGGGAGCCAGGGCCCAGCGCATCGCAGCCGGAGGCCAGCGCGGCCACGGGGCACGCCAGGCGGCGAGCCCGGCCACCACCGAGGCGACGCTCACCGCGGCGGCGGCGCGGTCTGGCAGACCCCCGCGAACCACCGGCGCCCCTCGTCCAGCGCGAGAGTGTCACGGCACGGGTTCGCCATAGGTCTCTTTCGAATCTCTTACGGCGATGATGCTATCGGCACAATGCTACCCGAAAGGCATGTGTTCCATTGACGTCCATTCATCATCCGCTGGGTCGGCTTTTGCCCCGTTGGCCCCGGGACGTAGGATCGTCGCATCCGATGGCTACACCATCATCTCCGATAAGAGGGCGGTTGCCTGCCCGGGTCTCCGGAGTGGAATCGATGCCGCAGACGGAGCAGGATTCCGGGTTGTTCGGCGGAGCACGATGGACACTCCGGGGGGGAGGGGGGTGGCCGCCAGAGGTATTTCGGCCGAGAAGCGGCAGCGGTTCGGCACGGCTCTGCGGAGGCACATGAAGCTGTGGGGCCTCAGTCAGGCCGCGCTGGCGGAACGGCTGGGCACGACCCAGAGCGCGGTGAGCGCCTGGGCCAGTGGGAAGTCCGTTCCCAGCCCGGAGCGGGTCTTCGAGCTCGAGCGGGTCTTCGAGCTCTCGCCCGGCACCCTGGCCGGGCTCCTCCAGTACCAGGCGCCCGAGGAGCGCGAGCACCGGTGCGACATCGTCAAAGCGATGGAGGAGAACGACTCCCTGAGCCGGGCCCACAAGGAACTTCTGCTGACGATGTACGCCAGCCTCATCGACCTCGACGCCGGCCGCCGGTCCCGGCGCCCCTCACCCTAAGTCTGCCGCCCCGTGCCCGGGGCGACCTCTCCTCGCAGGGCGTCGAGCTGGCTTCCGAGTTCCGTCTGCGCCTGGAAGAGCTCCATTTCCGTCTGGGTGACCGTTTCGATCAACCGCCCGCAGAACTGGAGATGGTGATCCCACATGTCCTAGTTCAGTTCCACCAGGCGCTCGATACGCTCCAGGATCTGGGCCTGTTGCGACGCCAGGTCCGCCATGGCGGCGCCGATACGTTCCAGGTCACGGCTCAGGTCTCCGCCCACCGAACCAATGCTGCGGCCGACGCTCATGGAGGGCCTCTCCTGTCGACTGGTGCGAAGCCGACCCTAGCCGCGCGGCCCTGAAAGCTAAAGCCTTACATGGCTCCGTCAGCGGTGTCCTTGCGCCGGTAACGCGGTTGCCGACGCTCCCGTACGCACCATGGCCGTACGCTCCACCCGCCCCGACCGCCCACGGCTGCCGCTGGCTGAACTTGGTGTCAAGGGGCTGGTTCCGGGAGTCGCGGCGCTGCTCCCCGCCGAATCGGTGGTTCCGAAGCCGGGCGGCGCGGGGGCGGCCGCCTCGATTCACCGGTCCTCACCCCCGGTCGTCGGACGGGAGCGTTGTCCGGGGGGGTTGCCTGCGCATAGTGAGCACGCTAAGCCCAGCCTCGCTGGTCCCAATCGGGAAAGGTGTACGCCAGTGACGGGCACGCTCGTGTTGGTCGTGGTGGTGGTCATCCTGGCGGGCGGCGTGCTAATGCTGGAGCGGGGGAAGGGTCTGCCGCTTGTTCCGCCGCCGTCATCCCTGGCTCGAGTGCCGGCGACGACCACGGATGCCATAGGCGGCAAGCACCAGCAGCGCGATGACGAGGGGCGTGAACACCGCCACGACCACCGCGGAATACGTCATTACGGCCAACCTCACGCGGCAGACTATAGCCAACGCCTCCGAACTGGCCCGGCACTGCCCGTAGGGGAAACGACGTATCCATCTCGAGTTGAGCGGCGGAGCGGTCGCCTGGCGCTGAGGCGGCATGAAGTCCCTTGAAAGGAGCCGCACCCCAATGATTTGGCTCTCGGCCCGTCCGGGCGTCGCGACCGAAGGTTTCCCGGGCATCATGCAGTGGGAATGAAAGAGGCATTGCGAGATCTCGCACAGGCCCGCTGGTGGCCCATCTCGAAAGTCACCGGACCGTTCGAGCATCCGGGCCAAGGGCCGTACCACCGGAAGAAGGAGTGCCGGGAGATGGATGGTGAAACACGACTAAGCCCCCGTCGGCAACCGCGGTCGTTGGTGATGGCAACGGCCGTGGTGGCGGTGTTCGCCTTTGCCTCCGCCACGTCCGCGAGCGCGCACTTCCCCGTGATCCAAGGCACGACCACGGTCAGTCCCACGAGTGGTGGCCCTGGGTCGAGCGTGACCGCTAGTGCCGACGGCGTGAACACCGACCCCAAGTTCGGTCCCTACGCCCTCGTGTTCGCAGACAGCTCCCGGGTCGCCTCCTTCGAACAGGGAGGAGCCGAGCACAAGGAGGCCTGCGCCCACGGGGAGCCCATTGCCAATCCGGTGTCCCCGGACGCCAACGGAAAGATCGCCCCCGTCAACGCCACCATCCCGCCGGCGTCACCGGGTAAGGCACTCATGTGCTTCGTCAACAGCAACTACCTCTCACAGCCGGTGGAGTTCACCGTTCAGGGGTTCTCTCGGTAACGACGCTATTCGGTTGTTAGCGAGGAGCTCTGCTGGGGCGGCGGGGGGTCGTCCGGCGCTCCACGGAGCACCTGCGACGGCAAGGAGAGGAACGGATGGCACCGACGGAGGGGACTGGTATGGAAGCGAGTGGGCCCGGGATGGACAGCACCGACAACCAGGAGCGGCCGGACCTCGGTGAGCAGCTCGAGGAGCTGGGCGACGACATCCGGGACTACGTGAAGAAGCACTCGCCCCGGCCCGCCGTCGATGTCGACATCGCGGATCGCCTCCTGGCCGAGGCTCCTCCTGCCGAGGCGGCCGACGAATTGAAGAAGATGGTGGGTGGCTTCGAGAGCGGAGGCGGGGCGGCCAGCGGCAAGCGGTCGTTCCCGGTCCCGGGCGAGCCGCCGACCGAGGAGCTCGACGACCTGGAGGACGTCGAGGACCTCAGCGGCTGACGGCCGGTGAGGCCGCCAATCTCGGCCCTCTGACCAGCCCTTTTGCGGTGGAGGTGAACGGACTCGAACCGTCGACTTCTACGTTGCGAACGTAGCGCTCTACCAACTGAGCTACACCCCCGAAAAACCGGTCCGCCGACGCCGAGCCTTGGCCGTTCCCTCAGAACCGCAGGGCCCTATGACGGAGGCGGACCGAGCGATTCAGCGTAGCGTCCCGGCGCCGAATCTACTGGTCGTGGACCGCTGCCCGGCCACCCCGGCCGCCCTCGATGCCTTCCAGCAGGCGGGTCTGCAGGAGGCTGGTGGTGAGGTCGCCGCGGGTGCGTTCCAGGACCGCCCGCAGCGCGTCTGTGGTGCGGCGCAGGTGCCCGGTCATGGCGTCGGGGAAGTCGATGGTGACGATCAGGGAGTAGACCTCGTCCATCAGGCCGAGGAGCTCCTCGCCCCGCTCGGGCCGGCCCCGGCGCAGCAGGTCGAGCGTGTAGCGCCGCAGCTCGCTGGCCGCTTCCGCCATGCCGTTCAGGTAGGCCTGCACCTCGACGCCGAGGTCGGCGGCCGTCGGCAGGGGTTCGCCCCGCACGAAGGCGTAGGTGATCCGGGCCTCGGCGTACTCCTTGGCCGCGTCGTGGACGAAACCGGCGTAGCGGATGTCCGGGTGCCCGCCGAGCGCCCCGTTCACCTCGGCGAGGTGGGCGGCCGCCTGGTCGGCCAGTTCGATCGCCTTGTCGAACTGTTCCCGGTGCACCGATCGGATGGACGCGGCACAGGCCTGGATCGTGCGGCGGCAGGCGGCCAGCCCGACCTCCCGGGCCTTGTGCTTGTCCTCCAGCGCATGCCGGGCCCACTCACCGGCGGCGGCGATCTCTTGAGAGCGGACGGGATCCTCGACGGTGGCCATCCGCCGGATCCTACGACGCTAGGACGAGGCTGACGCCGACCGCAGCTCGATCTCGGTCTCCGGCTCCGCCAGGATCTCGACCGGGACGGCCGGGGTCGGCAGGTAGCGGACCTTGTCCCGGCGCTCCATGGCCAGCCGCCGCAACCGGCGCAGACCGGCCACATAGGCCACGAGGGCGAGGCCGACGGTCACCTGCAGGGCCCACAGCGCCGACACGCCGGTGGCGAGGGCGGCGGCCGGGGTCAGCAACGTCCCACCGGCCAGCCCGGCCAGCACGATCTGCCGG
>CAZCVW010000251.1:0-5375 GCA_964502185.1 uncultured Burkholderiales bacterium | reverse complement strand
GGCGCGCCTCGTCGATGCCGGGGTGGCCCGCGTCGTGGTCGGCACGGCCGCCGTGGAGCAGCCCGCACTCGTCGACGAACTGTGCGCCCGCTTCCCCGGGCGGGTGGCCGTCGGCCTCGACGCCCACGGCCGGCGCCTGGCCGTCCGGGGCTGGACCGAGACCACCGGTGCCGACCTCACCGACGTCGCCCGCCGCCTCGAGGGCTCGGGCACCTCCGCCCTGGTGGTCACCGAGATCGGCCGCGACGGCACCCTGGCCGGGCCCGACCTCGACCAGCTGGCCGCCGTCCTCGAGGCGACCGCCCTCGACGTGATCGCCAGCGGAGGCGTCGGCACCCTGGCCGACCTGACCGCCCTGGCCGGGCTGTCGGTCCCCGGGCTGTCGGTCCCCGGGCGGCCAGTCCCCGGGCGGCGACAGCTGGCCGGCGTCATCGTCGGCAGGGCTCTCTACGAGGGCCGTTTCTCGGTCGAGGAGGCGCTGTCGTGCTTGGCGCCCGTGTGATCCCGTGCCTCGACGTCGACGCGGGCCGGGTCGTGAAGGGCGTGAACTTCGTCGGACTGCGAGACGCCGGTGACCCGGTGGAGCTGGCCGCCCGCTACGACGCCGAAGGCGCCGACGAGCTCGTCTTCCTCGACATCACCGCCTCCTCCGACGCCCGGGACACGATCATCGACGTGGTCGCCCGCACCGCCGAGCAGGTCTTCATCCCCTTCACGGTCGGCGGTGGCGTCTCCGACGTCTCCGACGTCCGGCGCCTGCTCCGGGCCGGGGCCGACAAGGTCTCCTTCAACACGAAGGCTGTCGCCCGCCCGGAGATCGTGGCCCTGTCGGCCCAGGAGTTCGGCTCCCAGTGCACCGTGGTGGCCATCGACGCCCGGAAAGCCCAGCGCGGCTGGGAGGTCTACACGCACGGCGGGCGCAAGCCGACCGGGCTCGACGCCGTCTCCTGGGCCGAAGAGGTCGTCCGGCTGGGGGCGGGGGAGATCCTCCTCACCTCCATGGACCGGGACGGCACCAAGGCGGGCTACGACCTCGAACTGCTGGCCGCAGTGGTCGACGTGACCGGGGTGCCGGTCATCGCCAGCGGCGGCGCCGGCACCCTCGAACACCTCTACGACGGGCTGGTCACCGGCCGGGCCAGCGCCGTGCTGGCTGCCTCGATCTTCCATTTCGGACAGCACACCGTGGGCGAGGCCAAGGCCTATCTCGCCGGGCGCGGGGTGCCGGTCCGTCGCCAGTAGCGGTACCCTCGAAGGACGTGGCTGTGGCCACCCGAGGCCGGGGCCGGGTACGGATGGGGGTGGGCGTGGAAGAGCCGGTGCTCAACGATGCGTTCTTGCGGCGTTACCGGGAACTGCTCGATGCGGAGGACACCGCCTTCGACGAGCTGGAGCACGCCTACGAAGAAGGCGACCGGGCACACTACGGGGCGGACTACGCCCTCTGGCAAACGTCCCTCGAACGCAAGCTCGCCTTTCTCGAGCGCCGGGGCATCATCCTGGAGCCCTCTTCCCGCTGAAACTGTCTTAGAAGTTGAAGCCGCTCATGCCGACGATCGGCTTGTTCAACTTGATGTTCCCGGTCGAGCCGAAGAAGCCGGCGTCACCGAAGGTGAAGACGCCGCCGTCGCTGGCCACGAACCAGTAGCCGATGCCCGTCTTCGTAGGGGCCATGCCCACGATCGGCTGGTTGAGCTTGATGGCGCCGGTGGAGCCCTTGAAGGGGGCGTTGCCGAAGCTGAAGACCCCGCCGTCGGAGGCGACCATCCAGTAGCCGTCGCCCTGGGGCCGGGCGGCCATGCCCACGATCGGCTTGTTCAGCTTGATGGCGCCGGTGGAGCCGAAGAACTTGGCGTCACCAAAGCTGAAGATGCCACCGTCGTCGGCCACCAGCCAGTAGCCGGCGCCGGACGGGGTCGGGGCCATGCCCACGATCGGGCGGTTGAGCTTGATGCCGCCGGTGGAGCCGAAGAACTTGGCGTCACCGAAGCTGAAGATGCCGCCGTCGGAGGCCACCAGCCAGTAGCCGTTCCCCGAGGGCGTCGAGGCCATGGCCACGATCGGGCGGTTCAGCTTGATGGCGCCGGTGGAGCCGAAGAACTTGGCGGCGCCGTAGTTGAAGACGCCGCCGTCGGAGGCCACGAACCAGTAGCCCTGGCCCGACGGGTGGGCCGAGGAGCCGACGATCGGCTGGTTGAGCTTGATGGCGCCGGCCGAGCCGTAGAACTGGGGCTTGGCCACATTCTCGGGGCCGGCGAAGGCGAAGACACCGCCGTCGGAGGCCACCAGCCAGTAGGCGCCGGGGATGTCCGGGTCGGTGTCGACCACGCCGGTGGCGGGCGGGCCCGACGGTGCGCCGCAGCAGGGCGGCGCCACGGTGCCGTCGCCCGGAACCCGCATGAAGATGTCGGAGAGACCGTTGTTGTCGCCGGCCACGAGGTCGGAGGCGTTCGAGTCGAAGGCCACCCGTCCGCCGTTGGCGTTGAGGGCCGGGTTGAAGCTGCCGCCCGTGCCGGTACGGCCGTCGCCCCGGAGGCTGGCGGCGGTGATGCGGCCGTCCTGCCGGGCCTCCCACACGACCACGTCGTCCTGGCCGTTGGTGTCGGTCACGAAGGTGAGCGGCCGGGAGGCCTGGTAGGCGACAACGGCGCCGTCGGCCGACAGCGCCGGGTTCTGGCCCTCCTCCGGAGCCGTCTGCAGCTCACGGGTCGAGCGGTTGAAGACGTTCACGGTGTTCTGGTACGTGAAGGCCACGGCGCTGCCGTTGCCGGCCATGGACGGCCGGGTGGAACCCCGCTGGGCGATCCGGCCGGTGCCGCCGTCCCGGTCCCACACGAAGACGCCGGAGTCGGTGATCTCGAAGGCGGCCACGCGGCCGTTGGCGCTGATGGAGGGGTTGACGCAGTCGCACCCCTCGCCCGCCGGCAGCGGGGCCTCGACCTCGGCGCCGCCGTCCTTCACGAAGATCTTGCGGACGCCGCTGGGCACGTTGCCGGCCGAGAAGGCGACCACCGCGCCGTTGCCGTTGACGCTGGGCGAGAAACTGCCGACGCCGGCGGCACCGCCGCTGACGAGGCGCAGCCCGCCTCCGTCGCGGCCCACGGCGTAGATGTCCCGCACGCCGTTGCCGTCGGCCAGGCCCTTGTCGGTGGAGAAGACGACGGTCGAGCCGTCGCCACTCAGGTCGATCTCCTGGGCCCCGGCGTCGGGCACGATGTTCTGGTCGTTGACCATGACGTTGCCGGTCGCACCCTGGATGTAGGCGACCGTGGACCCGGCGTCGTCAATCGCGGGCCGACCGGAGGCGCCCACGGGGCTCACCTTGGACAGCGCCCCGTCGGGCAACGCCGCTCCCGCCGGCACGGTCAAGCCGGCGGCCCCGACGGTCGCAGACAGCAGCAGGGTGGCGATCCACCGGCGGTGGAAAGGCCGCATCAGGTCCTCCTCTTCAGCCGGACGGGCTCAGAGCGAGTCCATTCCGGGAATCTCGGCGCATTGGAGCCACTCGTCACCCGGGCACCTCGGGGGGTGGCGAAGCGGCGAGACCGTCCTGGCACGGACAGCTTGCTGATGTTTCGGGGGTCTTGGGGGCGAATCCTACTCTTCGTGGTTGCTTTCATCACAGCTCGCGGTTTTTGTTCTGTTCAAGTTCGCGGGCCGCGACAGGGGGGCCTATCTCGATTCGACTCCGGTCCGGCTGCTTCCTGCGCAGGGGCCGCCGGTACGATGACCGGTGATGGCTCCTATTACTCCTTCCGGCACTCCGATCGACACGACTCCGATAGGGACATCAGCCGAACATCTCAGCCGGGTGCGCTACGACCGCGCCGGGCTGGTCCCCGCCATCATCCAGGAGGAGGGGACGGGCCGGGTGCTCATGCTCGGGTACATGAACGACGAGTCCCTGCGCCGGACGCTCGAGACCGGCCGGACCTGGTTCTGGAGCCGCAGCCGGTCCGAGTACTGGTGCAAGGGCGAGACGTCCGGCGACCGGCAGTACGTCCGCCGCGCCTACTACGACTGCGACGGGGACACCCTGCTGTTCGTGGTCGAGCAGGAGGGCAAGGGCGCCTGCCACACCGGCGCGTACTCCTGCTTCTTCCGCCGCTTCGGTCCAGCCGACGACCCAGGGTGATGCACCCGGGGGCGGAGGAGTTCCTCCAGCTGGCCCGCACGTCCAGCGTCGTGCCGGTCTGGCGGGAGGTCCTGGCCGACCTGGAGACGCCGGTCTCGGTGTTCCTCAAGCTGGTCGGGCCCGGGGAAGGCTTCCTGCTGGAGTCCGTGGAGCACGCCGAGCGGTGGGGGCGGTACTCGTTCATCGGCCGTGACCCGGCGCTGACCATGGTCGTCCGGGGATCCTCGATCGAGTGGCTGGGCAACGCCGAGCTGGCCGCCGGTATCCCGTCCGACCGGGGGGCCCTGGCCGCCATGGAGGGGTTGCTGGCCCGGTTCCGCAGCCCCCGGCTCCCCGACCTGCCGCCCTTCCACGGCGGGATCGTCGGCTACCTGGGCTACGACGTGGTGCGGGAGGTCGAGCGCCTTCCGGACGTGCCCACCGACGAGCTGGGCCTCCCCGACGCGGTGATGTCGCTCACCGGCCACGTGGCCGCCTTCGACCACTTCCGCCAGCGCATCTACCTGATCGAGAACGTTTTCTTGAGGCCGGACGCCAGCGAGGCCGACCTGCTCGAGGCCTACGAGGCCGCCACCGGACGGCTCGAGGCGCTGGTGGAAGATCTGGCCCGCCCCCTGCCCTACCAGCCGGTGGCTCCGCCGGCCGAGATGGGGGAGGGCGCTCCCGTTCCCGAGGTGCGTTCCTCGCTGTCCGGCCCGGCCTACCGCCGGGCGGTCGAGGTGGCCCGGGAACACATCCTGGCCGGCGACATCTTCCAGGTGGTCCTCGCCCAGCGCTTCGATTTCGACCTCGAAGCCGACGCTTTCGACGTGTACCGGGTGCTCCGCCAGGTCAACCCGTCCCCGTACATGTACTTCCTGCGCCACCCGGAGGTCGTGGTGGCCGGCAGCTCACCCGAGCCGATGGTCCAGCTGCTCGAGGGGCGGGTCATCAGCCGGCCCATCGCCGGGACCCGCCGGCGGGGCCGCGACGAGGCCAGCGACAAGCGCCTCGCCGGCGAGCTGCTCGAACACCCGAAGGAACGGGCCGAGCACGTGATGCTGGTCGACCTGGCCCGCAACGACGTCGGCCGGGTCGTCCGCTTCGGCACCGAGCAGGTGGACGAGCTGATGACGCTGGAGCGCTACAGCCACGTCATGCACCTCACCTCCCAGGTGTCCGGCGAGCTGCGGCCGGGCCAGGGGCCGGTCGACGTGCTGCGGGCCACCTTCCCGGCCGGCACCGTGTCGGGCGCGCCGAA
>CAZCVW010000250.1:3277-5391 GCA_964502185.1 uncultured Burkholderiales bacterium | reverse complement strand
CGGACGACCGGATTCGAACCGGCGACCCCAACCTTGGCAAGGTTGTGCTCTACCAGCTGAGCCACGTCCGCGTGAAGCGTTGACTCTAGCAAAACAGGCGTGGGCGATGAAGCTCGCGGCGGGCCGTTCGTCCCTTTAGCCCTTCCTTTAGCCCAGTTCCTTTTAGCCCAGCCCGCTGGAGCCGAAACCGCCGAGGCCCCGCTCCGAATCGTCGAGGGCCGCCACCACCGCCCATTCCACGGCTTCGGCCCGTTGGATGACGAGCTGGGCGATCCGGTCACCCCGGTGGACTTCGAAGGCCTGCTCCGGGTCGTGGTTGACGAGGATCACCTTGACCTCGTCGCGGTAGCCCGAGTCGATCAGGCCCGGGGCGTTGGCGCAGGTGATCCCGTGGCGCAGCGCGAGGCCCGAGCGGGGTAGGACGAGGCCCGCGTAGCCGGCCGGGATGGCCAGGGCGATGCCGGTCGGGACCACCGCTCGTCCGCCCCCCGGAGCGAGCACGGCGGCCTCCCGGGCCCGGAGGTCGTAACCGGCGTCACCTTCGTGGGCCAGGGACGGGAGCGACAGCTCCGGGTCGAGAAGGCGGACTTCGATGCGCATCAAACGACGGTCTCCACGGCGCGCCAGCAGTACCAGGCGGCCACGGACCGGTAGGGGCGGAACGGCTCGCCCAGCTTCTGGAGATCCTTGGGTGAGGGCATCTCGGCCAGCCCGTAGGCCTTGGCGTAGCCCTTGCGGACGCCGAGATCGCCGACGGGCCAGACGTCGAGGCGTCCGAGCTGGAACATGAGGAACATCTCGGCGGTCCACCGTCCGATGCCGGGGAGGGCGGAGAGGCGTTCCACGATCTCCTCGTCGCCGGCGTCCTCGATCTCGTCCAGCGCCTCCGCCGATTCCGCCAGCGCCTTGATGCACCGCAGCTTGGCGCCCGAGAGCCCGGCGGCCCGCAGCGCCTCGTCCGGGGTGGCCAGCACCGCCTCGGGCGTCGGTTCACCCCCGAGGGCTTCGCAGACCCGGCCGTAGATAGCCGTCGCCGCCCGGCCGGCCAGCTGCTGGAAGACGATGCTCCGGCACAGGGCGGCGAAGTCCGACCGGGATCCGAGGCGGTCGTCCAGCGCGCACGGGCCGGCCCGGTCGGCCAGGCGGGCGATGACCGGGTCGCGAGCGGAGAGCTCGGCGGTGGCGGCGTCCAGGATCGGGTTGGGCATTGGGACGCACCCTATAGATTCGGGCGCGATGGACGACGTCGAACGTCTCGCCGGACCCCGCGGCCGGGCTCTCGTGTCAGGGACAGCAGGTATCGGCCAGTGACTCCGCCCGCCAGGCCTTCCGCCCGGCGGCCGCGGCCAGGGCACCGATCCCGAGGGCGGCCACCGGATCGGCCCACCACCAGCCGAAGAGGGCATTGAGGCCGACCCCCACGAGCAGGACGGCCGACAGCAAGGCGCAAAGTCCGGTCTGGTCGGCGTCCGCAGCCACCGCCTGGGAACCGAGGGCCGGCGCTACCTTGCGCTTGGCCCGGGCCAGGCGGGGCATCACCGCGAAGGAGACGAAGGCCAAGCCCAACCCCACCGGGCTCGCCTCGGGCCGGGCGCCGGAGGCGAGGTCGGCGACGGCCTGGACCACCACGTAGAGGGCGAGAGCGAAGAAGGCAAGGGCGATCAACCGGGTGGCGCGGCGGTCGTAGGCCAGCATGCAGCCCCGGCGGCGCTCCTGGAAGAGCCGCCAGGCCACGATCACGGCGGCCGCGGTCTCGATCCCCGAGTCCATGCCGAAACCGATGAGGCTGACGGAGCCGGCGGCGATCCCGGCCCACAGGGCGATGATCCCCTCGGCCACGTTCCACGACAGGGAGACCCGGTTGAGGAAGCGGGCCTTGGCCAGCGCCTCGTCGCGCGTTCCCACCACGGTCGCTACCACCTGCACCGGAGCGTGGTCATGCTGATGGTCAAGCCTCATGCGTCACCGTGGGAAAGGTGCTCGCGGGACACCTCGAGCAGGAAGCGGACATGCTCGTCGTCAAGGCGGTAGAAGATCATGCGGCCGTCGCGGCGGGACCGCACCACCCCGGCCGTCCGGAGCAGGCGCAGGGCCTGGGAGACGGACGTCTCCGG
>CAZCVW010000250.1:0-3177 GCA_964502185.1 uncultured Burkholderiales bacterium | reverse complement strand
CTACCGCTGCGCCGGTTGCGGAGCCAAGCTCTTCTCGTCGGGCACGAAATTCGAGTCGGGCAGCGGGTGGCCGAGCTTCTTTGAGCCCGCCGACGAGGAGAACGTCGAGCGGCACACCGACACCAGCCACGGCATGGCGCGCACCGAGGTCGTGTGCAAGCGCTGCGGAGGGCATCTCGGGCACGTCTTCGACGACGGCCCCGCGCCCACCGGTCTCCGCTACTGCATCAACTCCTTGTCCCTCGACTTCGACCCGGAGCAGTCCTGAGCCGGTGAGGCCGGTCAGCAACGACGGCACCCGGGGCGACGACTACGACCGGCGGTTCCAGGCCAACGCCGCCGCCGGCCATGAGGTCCACGGCGAAGCCAGCTTCGTCGAGGCGCTGGGAGCCGGCTCGGTCCTCGACGCCGGCTGCGGGACCGGACGGCTGGCCATCGAACTGGCCCGCCGTGGCCTGGCGGTGGTCGGGACGGACGTCGACCCGACCATGCTCGACACGGCCCGGCGCAAGGCGCCCGACCTCGAGTGGCACCTGGCCGACCTGGCCACCCTGTCGCTCGGCCGGACGTTCGACGCCGCCGTGATGGCCGGCAACGTGATGATCTTCGTAGAACCGGGCACGGAGGGGGAGGTCCTGCGCCACGTCGCCGGCCACGTGCGGCCCGGTGGTCTGGTGGTGGCCGGTTTCCAGCTCATGCCCGGTGGCCTCGACCTGACCCGCTACGACCGCCTGGCCGGGGAGGCGGGCCTGGAACTGGCGGAACGCTACGCCACCTGGGACCGCCAGCCGTGGGCGCCGGGCGGCAACTACGCCGTCTCCGTGCACCGCGCGACCCGTTCCAGGACCGTCATGAATCCGCAATGAAATGAGCCCGGCCCATCCCGGCGGGTCTTTCGCTGTCATCCCGGGGTATCGAGGCCGCGAAGCCGACACCACACCGGGACTGCAGCGAAACACCGTTGCCGGGAGGGCACGGGCTCCTGGACGAGCAGTTCTTCGCGGTTCCCCCCGTTACCACGCAGAGTGCTCGGCGTGTAACAATTTCGACATATCTACTGCTGTTCCTCCCTGGCGGGAAGAACCCCCGAGAAAAGTCCCGACACCTACGACGGCGGGGCGGTTGCGGCCGGTTCGTCCCGGTATGCCTCACACCTCGACCTGGCCCTCCGGCCGCGGTGCCGGACGGCGCTCCGGGAGGGTGTCGAACACGGCCGGTGGCTGGCGCCAGGCGGGGGCGAGCGTCCCGGCGGCGGCGTCGGCGAGCGCCCGCCAGACGCGCTCGGGCGAGCACGGCATGTCGAGGTGGCGGACGCCTAGATGGGCTAGGGCGTCGACCACCGCGTTCTGCACGGCCGGCGTGGCCCCCACGGTGGCGGACTCGCCGATGCCCTTCGCTCCCAGCGGGTTGTGGGGCGTCGGGGTCTCGGTGACCGACACCTCGAAGAAGGGGAACTCGGCGGCGCTCGGAATCGCGTAGTCGGCCAGCGTGGCGGTCAGCGGGTTACCGTCGGCGTCGAAGACCATCTGCTCGAAGAGCGCCTGGGCGATCCCCTGGGCGGCGCCGCCGTGCTGCTGGCCGGCGACGATCAGCGGATTGAGCACCCGCCCGCAGTCGTCGACGGCGATGTGCCGGACGGGCCGGACCGATCCGGTCTCGAAGTCCACCTCCACCACGGCGACGTGGGCACCGAAGGGGAACGTCGGCCCGGCCTGGGTGAAGTCGAGCTCAGCCAGCAGCGGGGTGCCCCGTTCGGCCGCGGCCGAAGCCAGTTCGTCCCAGCCCAGCGCCCGGGCGGGAACCCCGGCCACGGCCAGGCCGGCGCCCTCGGTGACGACGATGTCGCCAGGGGCGGCTTCCAGGAGGTCAGCGGCGAGAGCCCGGCCCTGCTCCAGGACCGCCTCGGCCGCCGCCCGCACGGCGCTGCCCCCGATCTGCAGGGAGCGGGACCCTCCCGTCCCCGACCCCTTGGGGACGGCGGCGGTGTCGGACTGCACGTAGCGGATGTCCTCCAGAGCCACGCCGAGTTGATCGGCGACGATCATGGAGAAGGACGTCGCGTGACCCTGGCCATGGGCCGAGGTGCCCGCCTTCACGGTCACGGCGCCGCCGGGGTGGACCTCCACCGAACCCCACTCGCTGCCGGCCCCGCCGGCGGTGACCTCCACGTAGACGGAGAGACCGATGCCGAGCTGGAACCGGTCGCCGCGGCTGCGCCGCTCGGCCTGCTCGGCCCGGAGTTTGTCGTAGCCGGCCACGCTCAGCGCCTCCGTCAGGGCCTGTTCGTAGTCGCCTGAGTCGTAGGTCACACCCGTAAGGGTGGCGTGGGGGAAGGCGTCCGGCGGGAGCAGGTTCCGGCGCCGGATCTCGGCGGGGTCCAGACCCAACTCGGCGGCCCCCATGTCGATGATGCGCTCCAGGAGGGCGGTGGCCTCGGGCCGGCCGGCACCCCGGAAGGCGCCCATCGGCGTCGTGTTGGTGAGCACGCCGGCCACGTCGTAGCCGAGTCGAGGGATGCGGTACGGGCCCTGGATCATCATGTGCGTCGTCCACTGCGGCAGGAACCCACCGAAGCCGGCGTAGGCGCCGTGGTCGCCGAGGACCCGGACCCGCAGTCCGGTGATGGTGCCGTCCCGGCGGAGCCCGAGCTCGACGTACTGCACCTGGCCCCGGCCGTGGGGCATGGCCACCATGTTCTCGGAGCGGGTCTCAATCCATTTGACCGGGCGGCCGAGCCGGCGGGCGACGGCCACCGCCACGGCGTGCTCGGGGGCCACCCCGATCTTCGCCCCGAACGCCCCGCCGACGTGGGGGGTGACGACCCGCACCTTGGCGGGGTCGAGGCCGAAGAGGTCGACCGCCGCCTGTTTCCAACCGTGCGGCCCTTGGGTCCCGACGTACACGGTGAGGTCGTGGCCCACGCCGTCGTCGCGGGGGACGACGGCTATGGCGTTGCCCTCCATGGGCACGACGGCCACCCGCTGGTTCTCGAAGCGGCCCCGCACCACGACCTCGGCCCCCTCGAGCGGGTCGCTCTCGCCCGCTTCCCGGCTCCCGCCGGCGAGGTTGGAGCCGAGCCCCTCGAACTGCACGGGCGCGTCGGGGGCCAGGGCGGCTTCGACGTCGACCACGGCGGGCAGGGGGTCGTAGGCGACGACCACCAACTCGGCGGCGTCG
>CAZCVW010000249.1:0-5398 GCA_964502185.1 uncultured Burkholderiales bacterium | reverse complement strand
GGCCGCCGGCGCCGGCGCCGGCGGCGGCGAACGCGTCGGCGTCGAAGCGGTCGGTGAGGAGGCAGACGACCCCGTCCACCTCGGCCAACAGTGCGCGGCCCAGTGCACGGTTCACGATCTCCATGTCCTGCGCCTCGGTCAGCGGGTCGAGCCCGCCGGGCGGTAGCGGCCCGGTGACGAGTACCCGCATATCAAGCATTACCGCCCGACGCGCCGGGCCGCTTCGTCCGCCGCCTCGGCCAACCGGGGAACCAGTTCCTCGAAGTGCCGCCAGCTGTCGTCGGTCTCGCCGTAGGCGCCGGAGGCGTAGCGGGCGTAGACGCCCTCCAGGATGCAGGCCACCTTCCACAGTCCGAGGGCGACGTAGTAGTCGATCTCCGAGACGTCGCGACCGGAGCGCTTGGCGTAGCGGGCGGCGACGTCGGACCGGGTGGGGAATCCGGGGGCCACGGTCGGAGCCCAGGGAAGGGCGGCGAACTCGTCGCCGGGCTCGGTCCAGTACACGAGGAGCACGCCGAGGTCGGCCAGCGGATCGCCGAGGGTGCAGATCTCCCAGTCCAGGACGGCCAGGACCGAGCCGTCGGCCGGGGACACGATGGCGTTGTCGAGCCGGTAGTCCCCGTGCACGATGCTGGCCCGTTCCTGGGACGGGATGGAGCGGCCGAGCCGGTCGGCCAGTTCCTCCACCAGGGGGATCTCCCGCGTCTTGGACTGCTCCCACTGGCGGCTCCAGCGCCGGATGAGGCGCTCGACATAACCCTCTTTGCGGCCGAGATCCCCGAGGCCGACGTCGTCCGGGTTGACGTCGTGGAGGTCGGCCAGCGTGTCGACGATGGCCTCGCCGGCGGCCCAGCGGACCCGGTCAGGAGTCCCTTTCAGGGCGTCGGGGTTGCGCATGACCAGCCCGTCCACGAACTCCATCACGTAGAAGGGCGCGCCGTTGACCGACTCGTCGGAACAGAGGCCGACGACGGGCGGGACGGGCACGGGCGACGCCGCCAGCCCGGCCATGATCTTGTGCTCCCGGCCCATGTCGTGGGCCGAGGCGAGCAGGTGCCCGAGCGGTGGGCGCCGCAGGACGAAGCGTTGCCGGTCGGCATCGGTGACGAGGTAGGTCAGATTCGAGCGGCCGCCTTCGACCAGCGAAAACTCGAAGGGCGGGCGGGCAGTTGGGGCGTGGGTGGCGAACCAGGCCGTCACGCCGGCGACGTCGATGCCTTCCATGCCGGTCACCCTAATGAGAGCGGCCCTGTCATCCCCGTTCGAGGGGCGGCTTGCTGGCGTAGAGCTTCCGCTACGCCTCGGGCCCGACGTCCTCCTTGTCGTCGCCGCAGGCGGCGATCAGCAAAAGCCAAGGCGGCCAACAAGAGGGCGCAGCGCCGTGCGGTCCCCACCCGACGGAGCGTAGTATTGCCCCGCCGGCTTCCCCCGTGCCTTCCCCCTCAAGCTCAGAAATCTCATTGCTCTCAGCGCGCTCTTTGCGCGCTCACAGCAATGAGAAAATTGGAGGGAGGGACGTGTCAACGGCTGATGCGCGTGTGGCGGCCCGGGCGGCCACTCAGTACGGCACTTTTTCGGCGATCCAGGCGGTGGAGCTTGGTTTGAACCGGAGAACGTTGCGACGGCAGGTGAAGCAGAACCGCGTGATCGAACTCCATCCGCCCTTTGCTTACGCGATGGCAGGCTCACCCGCCACGTGGGAACACTCCCTCAGTGCCGCAGTTATGGCCGCCGGCCCATGCGCCGTGGCGTCCCACCGATCGGCGGCCCGGTTGTGGGCGCTGCTCCCACCGGAGGATGACACCGTAGAAATCAGCGTGCCGCGGTCGTGGTGTCATGACCTTCGAGGCGTTGTCTGCCATCGAGTGGGGGACCTCGCTGACAACCACGTAAGCCTCTGGCGGCGCTTTCCCGTCACTAAACCAGCCCGCACCATCGTCGATCTGGGGGCGGTGTTGCCGCCGGACGAGGTCGAGGACGCCCTCGATCGGGCGTTGGCCCGGCGGCTGATCAACGTGGCGGGGGTGGAGTGGATGCGGAACCAGGTGTCTCGACAGGGGAGGGGTGGGGCCGGCGTGATCGGGAGGATCCTCGACCAGCGGGCGCTGGGGGCGGAGCCGCCGGACGGATTGCTCGAACCCCGGATGGCCCGGCTGCTCACGGACGCCCGGTTGCCGCCGGCCGAGTTCCAGTACCGGATCTACACGGCGGATCGGGTGTTTCTGGCCCGGGTCGACTTCGCTTATCCGGACCTGCTGCTGGCCATCGAGGTCGACGGGTACGAGACCCACGGGTCGCCAAGGGAGATGGCCAGGGATTTCGTGCGGCAGAACGGGTTGGTGCCGTACCGGTGGCATGTCTTGCGGTTCACGTGGACGCAGGTGGTGAAGGAGTCGAGGATGGTGGCCGCCGCCATCTCAGAGGCGCTGGCGGGTCTGCAGGCGGGCTGACTCGAACCAGGCCGACTCGAGCGTCCCGGAGGGGGCCATCGACCCAGGTTGCCAGGTCATACACTCCACCCGTCATGTCGGTACTCGATGAGATCCTGGCCACCAAGCGCGACGAGGTCGCCGGACTACGACCGCGGACGGCCGCGCTCGAATCCGCCGCCTCCTCCGCCGGCCGCCCGCGGGACTTCGCCGGTGCGCTGCGCCGACCGGACGGCCGCCTGGCCGTCATCGCCGAGATCAAGCGGCGCTCGCCCTCCAAGGGCGACCTCGCCCCCGACCTCGACGCGGCGGCGACGGCCAAGGCCTTCGCCGCCGGGGGCGCCGCCGCCCTGTCGGTCCTCACCGACGGGCCCTACTTCTCCGGCTCCCTGGCCGACCTGGGCGCCGCCCGCGAGGCGGCCGGAATACCCGTCCTGCGCAAGGACTTCACCATCCACCCCCTCCAGGTCTACGAGGCCCGGGCCGCCAAGGCCGATGCCATCCTCCTCATCGTCGCCGCCCTGCCCGACGACTCGCTGTTGCGCGACCTGCACACGCTGGCCACCGAACTGGGCATGGCCGCCCTCGTGGAGGTCGACGACGAGCCGGGCCTGGAGCGGGCGCTCAAGGCCGGGGCCCGGGTCGTGGGGGTGACGAACCGGAACCTGCACACGTTCTCGGAGGATCTCAGCACCGCCGAGCGCCTGGCCGCGGGGATGCCGCCGGGCGCCGTGGCGGTGGCCGAGAGCGCCATACGGTCGGCGGCCGACGCCCAGCGCATGGCCGACGCCGGGTTCTCGGCCGTACTGGTCGGCGAGGCGCTGGTGCGCTCGGCCGATCCCCAGTCCGCCGTGGCCGCACTGGCCGCGGTCCGCCCGGAACCACGGAGGTGAGGATGCGCTACCAGCTCGACCCCGACCGGATCCCGAGCGCCTGGTTCAACGTCGTCCCGCACCTGCCCGAGCCGCCGTCGCCGCCGATGCACCCGGGCACCGGCGAGCCGGTCGGGCCCGACGACCTCGCCCCCCTCTTCCCGATGGCCCTCATCGGCCAGGAGATGTCGGCCGACCCCTGGATCGACATCCCGGGCGAGGTGCTCGACATCCTCAAGCTGTGGCGGCCCACCCCGCTGGTCCGGGCCCGGCGCCTGGAGCAGGCGCTCGACACGCCGGCCCGCATCTACTACAAGGACGAGTCGGTCTCGCCGGCGGGCTCCCACAAGCCGAACACGGCCGTGCCCCAGGCCTTCTACAACAAGGCGGAAGGCATCCCCCGCATCGCCACCGAGACCGGCGCCGGCCAGTGGGGCAGTGCCCTGTCCTACGCCTGCCAGTTCTTCGGGCTCGAAGTGAAGGTCTACATGGTGGCCGCCTCCTACCACCAGAAGCCCTACCGCCGGGTGCTCATGGAGACGTGGGGCGGCAACGTGATCCCGAGCCCGTCGAAGGACACCAACGCCGGGCGCACCGTCCTCGAACGGGACCCGGACTGCCCCGGCTCGCTCGGCATCGCCATCAGCGAGGCGGTGGAGGATGCCGCCACCCACCCGGACACCCACTACTCGCTCGGGTCCGTCCTCAACCACGTGCTGCTCCACCAGACGGTCATCGGCCTCGAGGCCAAGGAGCAGTTGGAGGCGGCCGGCGAGCGCCTCCCCGACGTGATCATCGGTTCCTGCGGCGGCGGCTCCAACCTGGCCGGCCTCGCCCTGCCCTTCGTCCCCGACTGCACCGGGGCGGGAGGCAACACCCGGCTGGTGGCCGTCGAGCCGTCCTCCTGCCCCACCCTCACCGAGGGCCGCTACGAGTACGACTTCGGCGACGAGGCGGGCATGACGCCCAAGCTGCTGATGTACACGCTCGGCCACGACTTCATCCCGGCGCCCATCCACGCCGGCGGGCTGCGCTACCACGGCGACGCCCCCCTCATCTGCAACCTGGTCAAGAATGGGTGGATGGAGGCGCTCGCCTACCCGCAGGGCAAGGTGTTCGAGGCGGCCGTGCAGTTCGCCCGGACCCAGGGGCCGGTCCCGGCCCCGGAGACGGCGCACGCCATCCGGGCCGCCATCGACGAGGCGCTGGCCGCCAAGGAGACGGGCGAGGAGCGGGTCATCCTGTTCAACTACTCGGGCCACGGCCTCCTCGACCTCGGCGCCTACGACGACTTCCTCCACGGTCGCCTGATCGACGTGTGAATGGACGGCTAGATGTTCGTCAAGGTCTGCGGGATCACGAACGAGGACGACGCCCTCCTGGCCGTGGCCATGGGGGCCGACGCCGTCGGGTTCGTGTTCGCGCCCAGCCCCCGCCGGGTGCATCCCGAGACGGCCCGGGACATCGCCAAGCGCCTGCCCCATGAGGTCATCACCGTCGGCGTGTTCCGGGACGACCGTCCGGAACACGTCGTCGAGGTCATGAACCGCGTCGGGCTGCGGGGCGCCCAGCTCCACGGGGGCGAACGGGCCGAGGAAGTTCGCTACGTCCGGGAGCGGGTCGGCTTCGTCATCCGGGCGCTGCCCGCCGGCGACGCCCGCCTGGCCGAACCCGACGTGGCCGACATCCTGCTGCTCGACTCCTCGCAGCCGGGCTCGGGCGAGGTGTTCGACTGGTCCCTGGCCGAGGGCGCGCCCGACGGGGTCCGTTTGATGCTGGCCGGGGGGCTCACACCTGACAACGTGGAGCAGGCCATACGCCAGGTCCGGCCCTGGGGTGTCGACGTCGCCAGCGGCGTGGAGTCGGCGCCGGGCCGCAAGGACGCCACCGCCGTACGCCGCTTCGTGGAGACGGCCAAGCGCATCGGGGCCGAGCTGGACGAGGGACCGTCACCCGGGAAGCAGGCCCCGTTCGACTGGGCCGAGGAGGAGAGTTGAGCACACCCACCGCCATGCCGGCGACACCGATTCCTGGCCGGGGCGGGCCCGTCGTGCTCGGGCCACCCGGCCCGGAGCCCGCCGCCCGCGGCCGCTTCGG
>CAZCVW010000248.1:0-5400 GCA_964502185.1 uncultured Burkholderiales bacterium | reverse complement strand
GCGACCAGTTGGTCGGCATCCGCGCCTCCTTCTTGCGAAGGACGGCGAAGACCTCTTCGACCTCTTCGTCGTTGATGACCTCGCGCAGGCCGACCTCATCGACGTTGTCGGCGGGGACCATGAGCGTGAGATCACCGTAGGCGAGCTTCAAGACCAGGTAATCCCTGGTCTCCCCGAACACCTCTCGCTTCTCCCGACGCTCGACGATCGCGGCACCGTGATGGGGGTACACGACCTTGTCGCCGACATCGAACAGCATTTCCACACTCCCCGGCTGCCCACAGTGGGCCTGCCTTCAAGGGTAGGGCAATAAGCCCTCCCTAACAACTTGACGGAACAGGGGGTTTCACGGGTCGAGCACCACCGAAAAAGGGGTATCCGACGCGACCAAAATCACTCTCGGTGACGACGTGTATACCCTACGTTACATCGTTCCACGCATCGGAAATGGGAATTCATTCCGGGTCGAAGCGCTCAGACGAGCAGGAATGCGAGCGCCCGGTGCCAGGCGTCGGTGGCGTCGTCAGCCCGGTGGGTGGGACGGTCCGGATCATGGACGAAACCGTGGTCGGCGCCCCGGTAGACGACGACCTTGTGGTCGGGCTGGCCGGCCCAGAGACCCCGCAGGATCTCGACGTCGACCCCCGGCACCCAGGGGTCGGCCTCGCCGAAGATGGCCAGGGTGGGGCAGGCCGACTTGGCCGTCTCGAGGGCGTCGTGCTGGCCGCCGGTGGCCCACTGCTCGGGCGTGCGCAGCATCCCGTAGAAGGACACGGCCCGCTCGAACCGGCCGGTGGCGGCCGCTTTCAGGGTGTAGGCGCCGCCCAGGCAGAAGCCCATCACACAAACGCTGTGGACCCCGTCCGCCGCGCTCAGGTGATCGGCCGCTTCGGCCAGGTCCTCGAGGACGACGTCATCGTAGAACTCCCCGGCCCGGGCCCGGCGGGTGTCGCCGTCCAGCGGGCCGCCCGCCTCCGAGATCATCCGGGAGAACGGCTCCACCGCGCAGACGGCCAGGCCGTGGGTGGCGAGGCGGCGGCACAGGTCTTCGAAGAGGGGCCGAAGGCCGAAGATGTCGGGCACGACGACCACGGCGCCGAGCGGCACACCGGCCGGGCGGGCGTGGAGGGCGGCGACTCTGGTTCCCTCGACGTCGAGGTCGATCGGCTCGACGGTCGCCTCGTGAGGGCCTTCGACGAGCAGGCCCATTTTACACGTACCGATCGAGGATGGACGTCTCGGCCAGGCGGGAGAGCCCCTCCTTGATGGCCCGGGCCCGGGTCTCGCCCACCCCTTCCACGTCGTCGAGGTCCTTCATCGACGCCCGCATGATCTTCTGCAGGTTGTGGAAGCGGGCCACGACCCGGTCGGCCACGATCTCGGGCAGACGGGGGACCTTGTGCAGCAGCCGGTAGCCGTGGGGCTGGAGCGACCAGTCGAGCCCGGTACCGGGGGGCAGGTGCAGGACGCTGGCCACTTCCTTCAGGTCGAGGACCTCCTCGGTGGTGAGCCGCGACAGCCGCTTCATGACCTCCTCGAGCTCCCAGTCGACGGAAGCGACGAAGTAGTCCTTGGCCACGAGCCGGCGGTCGTCCTCGACCCCGCCCATGAGCTCCTCCAACTGGAGGAGCACGAGGCGGCCCTCGGAACCCAGCTCGACGACGTAGCCCTCGATCTCGTCGGAGATGCGCCGCACCATCTCGGCCCGCTGGAGCACCGTGACGGCGTCCCGCACGGTCACCAGGTCCTCCACCTCGAGGGCGGAGAGCGAGCCGGACACGGCGTCGAGCCGGGTCTTGTAGCGCTCCAGCGTCTGCAGGGCGGTGTTGGCCTTGCCCAGCACCCGGGGGATCGGCTCGAGCGTGTACTTGTCGTCGTTGCGGTAGATCGTCACGACCGTCATCGCCTCGGACACCGAGATGACCGGCACGTCGATCAGGCGGGCCACCCGTTCGGCCGTCCGGTGACGGGTGCCCGTCTCGGCCGTGGGGATGTCCGGGTCGGGCACGAGGTGGACGTTGCCCCGGGCCACCCGCGAGGTGTCGGCGGCCAGGATCAGGGCGCCGTCCATCTTGGCCAGTTCCGACAGGCGCTGGGGGGTGAACTCGGCGTCGAGGAGGAACCCGCCGGAACACACCGAGAGCACTTCGGGACCGTCGCCGACGACGATCAGGGCGCCCTTGTTGGCCTGGAGGATGCGGTCGATGCCCTCTCGGAGCGGCGTGCCGGGCGCCACCATCCGCAAAGCTTCGAGGAGCGCCTCAGAACGGCGCAAGGGCACGAGCGGCTCCCTTTCAAGGACTTCCTTGCCAGCGGAAGGTTACCGCAGGGCGCCCGACCCAGGGGGAGTTAGCCTGGACACCATGGGCGTCGAGCGGGCAAGGGAAAGGCCGCAACAAAGGGGCCGGGTTGGTGGCCCGGTCGTTCTGGCGTTCAAAACGCCGGGGGAATCGGACCTCATGAACGCCAGTTCGCCCGTGGGCCCCGTCGTTGCCAGGGCCTTGAGCCGCTAACGCATCCGTCCCGGGGGACGCACTTTCCGCCAAAGTTTGCGGAGGCGGCCGTCGGCCCGGAGGAGTGCGAGGGTCCAGGCGGCCAGTACGGCGGCGATGACAAGCAGGACCGGACGGGCCCGGTCGGCCGTCTGAGCCGTCGCCACCAGCTCCACCATCTCGCCGAAGGGGACGTCCTTGGCCACCGGGTCCCCGTCCCCCGGCAGGTCGGCGACGACCCGGAGGCCGAAACCCTCGACGGCCCGGGCCGTCAGAAGCTCCTCGACCCGGACGGGGTTGACGCCGGCGTCCTTCAGTCGCTCGGCCAGACCGCCGGCGTTGCCGAAGCCGGTGGCGCCGGCACCGTTGCGCAGGTCGGCCCGGCCGGACAGTTGGTAGCGGGTCGAGGCGAAGCGGCGGTGCCGGACGAGACGGAAGTCGGACAGCGGGCCCTCGGGGCCGGAGAGTTCCGCCACCACCGTGGCCAGGTCCTCGGGCCGTTCGAACCGCTTGGACACCGAAACCCGGGCGCCCCCGTCCGCGGATTCCCGGGGCCGGCCGATCGTCCAGCCCGCCCGGCGGAGATCGGTGACCTGGGCGCCGTCGGCCAGCGTGTCGCGGCCGCCCAGGATCGCCACGGCTTCCCGGTCGAGGTCGAAGCGGGCACTGACGACACCGCCTCGGCCCTCCACTCGCGTCTCGACCGTGGCGTCGACCCGGCAGCCGGCGACCGCCAGCACCAGTACCAATAACCCCAGACGCGCCGCCGCTCGAGCGCGGAGGCGCTCGAGCGGCAACAGTAAGAGCGAGCGCACCCTACTCGCACCTCCTTCTCGTCCGAGCCGCGCCAGAGGCGCACGATTCCGGCTCGTCTCGAACTCGGCGCTCGGCGCAGGTTAGAACGTCGAGGAGTCCACCAGGTCTCCGTAGTACCGGGTCTCGATGGGGTGCTGGGTGTCGCCCATGAAGCCCGACTCGGCCGGACGGGCGGAGGCGAAGGACCGGATCTTCTGGATGACATCGGTGGGAGGCAGGCCGGCGCAGGGGCCGGCGTCGATGCACCGGGCCACGAGGCCGGCCACGTGGGGCGAGGCCATCGAGGTGCCCGAGATCGTGTTGTAGGTCCCGTCCTTCCAGGTCGAGTTGATGCAGACCCCCGGAGCAGCCACCATGTGGGCCGAGTCTTCGCCGACGGTGAAGTTGGAGAAGTCGGCGGCGGTGTCGTCCATGTCCTTGGTCTCGCAGGTGGCCTGGGCCAGCCCGCCGGCCAGCCCGTCGAAGTCGGCCATGGCCGAGACGGTCAGCACCTCGTCGTAGGAGGCGGGGACGGTCTCGACCAGGTCGACGTCGGAGTTGCCGGCGGCGACGACCACGGTCACGCCCGCCGCCGTCACCCGGCACACGGCGGCGTGGAACGGGTCTTTGGAGTCGGTGCCGCAGGTCTTGTCGTCGACCCCGGTGCCCCCGAGGCTCATGTTCACGACCTTGATATTCTTCTCGGCGGCGTTGGCCGCCACCCAGTCGAGGCCGCAGATCACGTCGGACAGGTTGCCGGTGCCGAGCGCACCGAAGACCCTCACGGCGTACAGCGGCGTGCCGGGCGAGACGCCGACGACACCCGCGCCGTTGGCCAGCGCCGCCACCGTGCCGGCCACGTGGGTGCCGTGCCCGTGGGTGTCGGCGTAGTCGCCTTCCTTGGCCTTGCTACCGCCACCGCCGAGCAGGCCGCCCAGCAGGCCGCCCAGAGGGTCGGAGGCGCAGTTGACCCCGCCGACCACGTTCAGGTCGGGATGGGGAGCGATGCCGGTGTCGACAATGGCCACCGCCGCCGCCGGCGCAGCCGCCGCCTTGAAGGTGCCGTCGTCGTTGAACCGGGCGGCCCCGATCCGGCTGATCCCGTTCGGCACGGGGGCCTCGGCGTCCTTGAACAACCCGACCTTGCGGTCCGGGGCGATGTAGGCGACCCGGGGGTCGTTGCGCAGGTTCGTGAGGTTGAGGATGGGCAGGGTCACGGACAGGCCGTGCAACACCGACCCGAAGAGCCCGTTCACGGTGGCTCCGAGACCGGTGGCCGAGGCCATCACCTCGGCCGCATCGGCCGGAGTGGCCGAGTCGTTCAGAACCACGATGTAACGGCCGAGCGCCGGGGTGTAGTCACCCTCGGCTCCGGACGGAATCAACATGGGCACTGCCACCAGTGCCGCCAGCGCCAGAGCGATACGTCGCAGCATCTAGACCGACCTCCCTATCGGTGAAACCGCGGGGCGGGAAGCCCCTTTCTGCGGCCCGGAGGTCGGTCAGCTGTGGTGTTGCCCCAGCGAAGAGTACGAAGGATGCACAGAGTTAGCCTCTGAGCCGCTCCCAGCTAATTCGACGCGGGGCGGTTCGGCTCCCGCTAGGGAGGGAACGGCCACTTCGTCCCTTTTAGTATCCCACGCGGCATCGCCCCCGGCCAGGGGGCTACCCCTCTGGGCCGCTACCGGCCAACTCGACCGGCGGGGCCTCGACACCCTCGACCGAACGGAAGGCCACGCCGTCTCCTTCGGCGTCCACCACCACGGTCTCGCCGGCGTGGAATTCCTTCCACAGGATCCGCTCGGACAGCGGGTCCTCGACGAGGCGCTGGATGGCACGCCGCAGCGGACGGGCACCGAGCGTGGGGTCGTAACCCCTCGTGGCCAGGAGCACCTTGGCCGACGGGGTCAGCTCGAGGCCGATACCCTGGCCCTCCAGCTGCCTCGTGACCCGCTTGATCATCAGGTCGACGATCTCGGTGACCTCGGCCTGCGACAGCTCGTGGAAGACGATGACCTCGTCGATCCGGTTCAGGAACTCGGGGCGGAAGCTGCGCTTCAGCTCCTCGTTGACCTTCTCCTTCATCCTCTCGTAGGTCACCGCCTCGTCCGCC
>CAZCVW010000247.1:0-5414 GCA_964502185.1 uncultured Burkholderiales bacterium | reverse complement strand
CCGGTGTGCCCGGGGCCGACCTCCACCACCGGCCCGTCGAGGGCGGCGGCCAGCACTGCGGCGGCGCGGTCGGCCAGGCGCTGCCCGTCCACCACAAGGAGAGCCTTGTCCGAGCCCATTCGGCGGCTGGCGCCGCCCGTCAGCAGGAGCCCGGCGACGGACGCGCCACCATCGCGAGTCATGAGCGATGTCTACCAGTCGCGGTCGCCGTAGAAGCGGCCGGCCACGGGCTCCACGAGCTCCCGCAGGCGGGCAGCCTCGTCGGGGCTGACCGTCTTGCGCCAGGCGCCGACCATGGCCTTGGAGTCCATGGGGCGGAAGGCGGTGCGGGAGATGAAGCCCCGGCGGGAGAACTGCCAGCTGTGCGACTGGTTCTTTGAGCTCCCGGTCGTGCCCCGCACGATCTCTTCCCGGGCCGTCCGGTTGAAGTCCACGCCGAGCAGGGCGAACAGCCGCTCGTAGCCGCCTTCGGGATCCATGCACAGGTCCTCGTAGCGGACGACGTGCATGCGGTCGGAGCGCTCGGCCATCTCGGCCAGGGGGTGGTGCAGCATGCGCCAGAAGAAGCCGACCTGGGCGATCTTGTCGTCCGTCTCGATCAGGGCTTCCATCTCGGAGCGCCACGGCTCCAGCCAGTCGGCCATGAGCTGGGGCTGGTCGAGGAAGTGGCGGAAGTGGGTCGAATAGCCGAGCTTGCGGTAGCTGGCCACCATGGCGGCGGGGTGGCGCACCAGCACCAGCACCCGGGCGTCGAACTCGGAGGCGATCCACTCCGACGCCAGCGAGGCGTAGGGGTCGTCAAGCAGGGCCCGCTTGCCGGTCAGGGCGCCGAGGGCGAACGAGGTCGAGCACTTGGCCATCTTGGCCAGGTCGAACGCCTTGCGGTTGGCCCGCAGCTCGGCCCGGTGCCGGTAGCGGAAGCGGAACGTGTCGTGCAGCGCCGGCCGGTACACGTCGGCGTTGCGCTCCGTCACGTACAGGTAGCCGACCGGTACGGGGGCGTTGAAGATCCCCGGCGACTGGCCCGGCGGGTGCTTCGGGTTGAAGGGCTCGTTCAGGTGGACGAACCCGCCGGCCGCCTTGATCATCTCGGCCACCCAGCTCGTCCCCGCCCGGGCCATCCCGGCCACGACGACGGGGCCCGTGCTGAGCGCGGTCCGCTGAGCGACAGTCTGGGTGGGATCAGTGATCACGACGACACGTGCTCCTTGTCTACCCGTTCCGGCACGACGGCGAGCCGGGCGGCGGGCGGGTCGGTGTCGGTATCGGTGGGATCGGCCTCGCCCTTGACCCGTAGCAGCGGGAGGCCCCGGGCGAGGACGGCCCGGAACCACATGCCCGCGGCCAGGGAGGTGATCACCGCCACCAGCACGAGGGTCACGAAGAAGCGCTCGTCGATGATCTCGGCGTCGAAGGCCACGGTGGCCAGCACGATCCCGGGCCCGCCCCGGGCGTTGAGAGCGGCGGCCAGGTTCAGGGTCGACAGCCGGTCACGGGTGGCGTACCAGCCCGCCCCGAAGGTGCCGACCGTCTTCATCACCGTGCAGAAGGCCAGGAACCCGAGAAGGAAGAGCGGGTCGAAGTGGCGGCCGAGGTCGAGCTTGAGCCCGACGATGGCGAAGTAGATCGGGGTGAAGAAGACGAGGGCGAAGGCCTTCACCTTCGTGCGGACCGTCTCGGTGATCTCGTTCGGGAGGCGGCACATGGCCATCCCGGCCAGAAGAGCGCCGAAGATCAGGTTGATCCCGGCCAGGCTGCACAGCGCCACCATGGCGAAACAGGTGATGAGGGCGAAGCGGGCGGGACGGTGTTCCACCGCCGCCCGGGCCGGGGAGCGCAGGGCGGCCAGCATCAGGCGGGGCAGCCCCCACATGGCGGCGGCGAAGAAGACGACCGTGATGAGCGGGGTCACGGCCAGCTCGGCGATGGACGGGGACTGGGAGGCGGCCAGGGCGGTGGCCACCGACACGAGACCCCACAGGGCGATGTCCTCGACGGTCGCCACCGTGAGCACGATGCGGGCGAAGCGGGTGTGCATCATGCCGAGGTCGATGAAGATCCTGGAGATCACCGGGATCGACGTGATGGCCACCGCGATGCCGATGATGATGACGAGCGAGGCGTGGTTGCCCCGGGGGCCCATGAAGGGCGAGAAGTCGTAGATGAAGGGGGCGGCGAGGCCGGCCAGGAAGGGGAGCGTGGTGGCCCCGATGAGGACGGGTACCGCCACCTTGCGGTCTTCCTTGGCGAAGCGGGCCCGGGTCTCCATCCCCGACATGAACATGAGCAGGACCACCCCGAACTGGGAGGCCATGGCCAGGAGCTTGCCCTCCTCCGGGAAGGCGGCGAAGACCCAGTCGTAGGCGTTCGGGGAGATGGCCCCCAGCACCGTCGGCCCGAGGAGGAGCCCACCGGCGATCTCACCGACGACCCGGGGCATCTTGAGCCGGCCGAACAGGCTGCCCATCAGGTGGGCGAGGGCCAGCAGGGCGACGATGGCCACGAAGAAGCGGGTCAACTCATGCTCGGACAGCGAGATGGCGGACGCGAGGACCGTACTCATAGCGAGGTGCTTCCACGGCCGGAGAGCCGTTCCCTGTCCCGGGCGGGCACATTTGCCCGCTCGCGTCCGGTCACTGCCCTGTGCTCAGTTCCCTGCGTTCTCCGTGAAGAAGCTGAAAACCTTCGGGTCCGCGGGGTTCACCACGGCCCGCACCCAGTGGTCCGAGTCGGAAAGGGCCCAGGTCTCGACCCGGGTGAAGTTGCCAAGGTCACCGAAGGGCTGGTCGATGCGGTGGGTGTGGGTGTCGCCGTGGACGAGGACGACCGGCTTGCCGAAGGCCTTGGCGTGCTGGTGGAGGGCGTTGCGGATTTGCGTGAAGACCTCGGGGTTCTGGACGGGCTCCGGGGTGGCGCTCGACGTCGGACCCTCGAAGGGGTTGGCCTGCTCGATGACCATCACCCCGGGGGCGTTGGTGGCCTGGGCGAGATCGAAGGCGGCCTGGAGCCAGGCCAGGTTGGCGGCCCGCCGCGGATTGAACTCGCCCCGGTTCATGCGGTTGTCGAACACGCCGACCGCGTTGATGGTGACGAAGACGACGCCGCCCTGCACCCAGCGGGCGTTCTCCGTGTAGGGCCGCCCGGCGGCCGCCTGCCGGGTGAGCGGGATGCGGCGCTGGCCGAGCGAGTTGGCGTCCGGGTAGAAGACCGACCGCAGGTGGCCGAGCCGCTCGGACGGCTCAGTGCAGTCGCTCCACTCGTTGTCGCCCGGCGTGTAGATCAGTGGCGCGGTGGACGTGTTGAACAGCGCCAGCGCCTTGGCGTGGTCTTCGTCGATGCACGGGGTTTCGGCCATGGGCTGGTTCCGGATGTCGCCGTCGTGGACCACGAAGGCCAACGGGCGACTGTTCATGTCGGCCATCGCCCGGGCGAACTGCTTCTCCTGGACGGGGAAGTAGCCGGTGTCGCCCACCAGGCCGATCTCGAAGGGGGCGGCCGGGGTGGGGCCGGGAGCGACGGTCGTCGTCGTGGTCGGGTAAGGCGGCGCCGCGGTGGTGGTCGTGGTGGGCGGCGCCGAACTGGGTGAGTTCCCCTGCGGCGGGGGCCCCGGAGCGGGAGGGATGGTGGCTATGGCGGCCACGAATCCGCCGAGCGGCTTGCCGGCCGCCGACCCGCCCCCGTCCCGTCCAGCGAGGTTGGCGGCGTCGCCGAAGTTGAAGACGCCGCCGTCGGAGGCCACGAACCAGTAGCCCTGGCCGCTCGGGGTGGCGGCCATCCCGGCGATCGGATGGCTCAGCTTCATGTCGCCGGCCGAGCCGTGGAAGCCGGCGTCGCCGAAGGCGAAGATGCCGCCGTCGGTGGCCACGAACCAGTAGCCCTTGCCGGTGGGCATGGGCGCCATCCCCACGATCGGCCTGTTGAGCTTGAAGGCGCCGGTGGAGCCGTAGAAGCCGGCGTCGCCGAAGGCGAAGACGCCGCCGTCGGAGGCGACGAACCAGTAGCCCTGGCCGGTCGGGGTGGGGGCCATGCCGACGATCGGCTTGTTGAGGGTGATGTTGCCGGTGGAGCCGTAGAAGCCGGCGTCGCCGAAGGCGAAGACGCCGCCGTCGGAGGCGACGAACCAGTAGCCCTGGCCGGTCGGGGTGGGGGCCATGCCGACGATCGGCTTGTTGAGCTTGATGTTCCCCGTCGAGCCGAAGAACTTGGCGTCACCGAAGGAGAAGACTCCGCCGTCCGTCCCCACGAGCCAGTAGCCGCCGCCCGACGGTGTCGGGGCCATTCCCGCGATCGGGGTGTTGAGGCGTTGGCCGGCCAGCGAACCGAACGTGCCGGCGCCACCGAAGCCGTAGACCGACCCGTCGCCGCCCGTCAGCCAGTACCCGGGCACGGCCGCGGCCGTCGCCCGGGTGGCCCCCTGGGCGACCGGCAGGGTGAACCGGCCGGAGGCGATCACGACCACCAGGGTGATCACCACACCGAGGAGGCGGGTGGCGCGACGGGAAAGCAAAAGAGGCTCCTTCAGGGCGCGTTCAGGCTGACAAGAGATTCGCCCCCTGCGTGGCCGATCCCTGGGAGCGGTTTCTCCGGAGTGGTCCTATTTGGCCCGTTCGCTCTTGAAGGAGAAGACTTCCGGGCTGTTCGGGTCGACCGTCATACGGATCCACTGGGCGGCGCCGGTGTCGCCGTACGTCTCCACCCGGGTAAAGGAGGGCACGTCCTTCCACGGGTGGTCGATGCGCTGGTTGTGGGTGTCCCCGTGGACGAGGACGACCGGCCGGCCAAGCTTTTTCGCCCGCTCGTTGAGGAGCTTGGCGATGGCTCCGCCGCCCTGTTCGAACGGGTTGTCCTGCCAGACGGCGACGACCCCCGCCGCCCCCATGGTCTGCGCCTCGTCGAAGGCGGCGTTGAGCCACTGGGTGTTGGCCGCCTTGCGCTTGCTGCTGCCGGAGTCGGCCGGCCCCGGCACGTTGAGGGTGAAGAACACGACGCCGCCGTGCGTCCAGCGGGCGTTCTCCGCCCACGCCGCCTGGCGGGCCACGGTCATCCGGTTCTGGCCCAGCGTCTGGTCGGTCGGGAAGAAGACCCGCCGCAGCGCGGCCAGGTTCGACGTGTCGTTGCCCGAGGGGCAGTCCGCCCACTCGTTGTCGCCGGGCGTGTACACGAACGGTGCCGAGAACCCGTCGAAGACGTTGCGGACCTCGGTGTAGTTGGCCTCGGTGCAGGGGACAGCGGCGATCTCGCTCCAGATGTCACCGTCGTGGACGGAGAAGGCGAGCGGGAAGCTGTTCATGTGCTTCTGCACCCGCAGCAACGCCTTCTCCTGGCCGGCGTCGTAGCCGGTGTCGCCGAGCAGGCCCACGTCGAAGGGGCCGCCGAAGTCGACCGGGGCCGGCGCCGGCGCCGGTTCCGCCGGG
>CAZCVW010000246.1:0-5477 GCA_964502185.1 uncultured Burkholderiales bacterium | reverse complement strand
GACGACCGTCACCACCGCCGCGCCGGTGGCCGCCCCGGCGCCCCGGACGGCCCCGTCGCAGGCCCCGGCCAACGAGCGGGCGGCGACCCCGATCGTGAAGGTGGGGGAGATCCGCATCCCCAAGATCGGACTGGTCCACACGGTCTACGAAGGCGTCACGCTCACGGTCATCGACCACGGCCCCGGCCACTGGCCCGGGAGCGCCATGCCCGGCCAGCTCGGCAACGCCGTTTTCGCGGGCCACCGGGTCACCCATTCGCACCCGTTCCGCAACGTGGATCAGCTGGTGGCCGGCGACGAGATCTTCTTCACCACCGACCAGGGCGAGTCCAAGTACACGGTTACGAAGCTCGAGATCGTGAACTCCAAGGACACCTGGATCGTCAACCCGACCCCCGACGCCACGCTGACCCTCTTCGCCTGCCACCCCCCGGGCAGCGCCAAGCAGCGCATCGTCGTCCGCGGCGTCTTCGCCGGCTCGGCCAACACCACGCAGCTCGCCGCCCCCGCCAGCTAGCCGCCCCACGGCCACGTTCGGATTGCGCTTCCCGCCGGCGGGTTCAAGCGGTGAGCGACGGGGCGGCTCACGGGATCAGTCCGGGCCCAGGCCCCACCGGCGCCGGACGGCCCGGTCGAGGCGGCCGAAGATGGCCGAGTCGACGACGATGCCGACGATGAGGATGGCCAACATGATCGACAGCATCCCCTCCGAGTCGGAGAGCTCCCGGTTGATGTTGAGGTCGTAGCCCAGCGCCGGCTTGGTGGAGAAGGCGAGGATCAGCTCACCGGCCATCAGCGACCGCCAGGCGAAGGCCCAACCCTGCTTGAGGCCGGCCACGAACCCCGGCAGGGCCGCCGGCAGGATGATGTGCCGGTAGGCGGCGATGCCGCGGGCGCCGAGGACCTTGCCCGCCCGCAGGAGGATGGGCGGGGTGTGGTCGACGCCGGCGATGATGCCGTTGGCGATGGCCGGGGCGGCACCGAGGACGACCACGAAGTTCATGGCCGATTCCTTGAGGCCGAAGAGCAGGATGGCCAGCGGGAACCAGGCGATGGTCGGCATGGTCTGCAGGCCGCTGATCATCGACCCGAAGGCGGCCCGCAGGATGCGGTTCCGGGCCACGGCCAGGCCGACGAACATGCCGATGGCCAGGGCCAGGGCGAAGCCGAAGGCCGCCCGGCCGAGCGTGGTGGTCGTGGCGTCGATCAGCCGGCCGTTGCCGATGTCCTCGAAGAAGCGGGGGATCACAAGGCCGGGCCCGGGGAGGATGTACTCCTTGCCCTTGATCCAGGCCCCCAGCTGCCAGATCCCGATGAAGAGGGCGAAGGCGGCGAGCTTGGGCCACAGTCCGGCCCATCCCTTCGACATCCGGCTCTTCTCGGAGGGGAGCGGCTGTTCGAGGTTGTCGAGGCCGGAGATCTCCTGGAAGAGGTCCGTGGCCGGGGGCGTCGCAGGGTGAAGGAGAGTCGGGCTATCCATGGCGGCGCACCTCTTGGCGCAGGCGGTCGATGATGGCGGACGACAGGGCGGAGACGTCGGGGTCTTCGAGGCGGCGGGGCCGCTCGATGTTGACGGGGAACTCGGCCACGACCTTGCCGGGCCGGCTGGAGAGCACGAGGATGCGGTCGCCCAGGCGGACGGCCTCCCGCACGTTGTGGGTGACGAACATGATCGTCACGCCGGTTTCCTGCCAGACCCGCTCGAGCTCGTCGTGGAGCAGGTCGCGGGTGATGGCGTCGAGGGCGCCGAAGGGCTCGTCCATGAGGAGGACCTTGGTCTCCTGGGCCAGGGCCCGGGCCAGCGCGGCCCGCTGGCGCATACCGCCGGACAGCTCGTGCGGACGGCGCCCGCCCATGCCCTTCAGGTGCACCATGCGCAACAGGTCGCTGGCCTGGTCGTGGCGCTCCTTCTTCGGAACGCCCCGCAGGCGCAGGGCCAGCTGGATGTTGCCCCGCACCGTGAGCCACGGGAACAGGGCGTGGTCCTGGAACATGAGCGCCGGCCGTCCGGCCGCCTCGACGGTGCCCGCCGTGGGGCTGTCGAGCCCGGCCACGAGGTTGAGCAGCGTGCTCTTCCCGCAGCCGGAGGCACCGACTATGCACAGGAACTCACCGGGACGGGCCTGCACCGAGATCCGGTCCAGGGCGACGATGGGGTGCGACGCCGAACCGAACGCTTTGGTGACGTCGGTCACGGTGATGGCCGGCGTACCCATCGCGGCGACCAGGGTGACTTCGGCCGGCTGGAGGGTCCCGTTGAGGGGGACGGCCTTGGCCGCCGCCCCGTGGATCCGGAGGCTCATTTTCGGGTTCAGCCCTTCACTTCGGCCTGGCCGCTGGCGACCAGGAGCTTGTTCAGGATGGACAGGTCGTAGATGCCGTCGAGCTTCGTGGCGGCGTCGAGGAGGCCGACGGCCTTGGCGTCGTCGGCGCCCTTGCGCAGGCTGGCGGCGACGGGGTCGAACGTGAAGTTCATGTTGTTCCAGGCGGCGGCGATGACCGGCTCGGGGATGGCCTTACCGGTGATGCGCAGGATTCCGGCGTTGACGACCTTCTGGGCCTCGGCGGGGTTCCGGGTCACGAACTCGGTCGCCTTGAGGTGGCCCCGGAGCAGCTTCTCGACGACGTCGGGGTGTTCGTTCAGGAACTTCGTCCGCACGATCAGGTGGGTGGTCACCAACTGGCCGCCGGGCCAGATGGTGCGCTCGTCGAACAGCACCTTGCCGCCGCCCTCCTGCACGAGGCGGGTCGCCCACGGCTCGGGCACCCAGGCGCCCGACACCGCACCGCTCTTGAACTGCTCGAGCGTCTGGGCATTCTCCTGCGGCACGATGTTCACGTCACCGCCACCCTGGGGGTCGGTCTTCAGGCCCTTGCTGAGCAGGTAGGCCCGCAGGGCCACGTCCTGCGTGTTGCCGAGCTGGGGCGTGGCGACCTTCTTCTTCTTCAAGTCCTCGATCTTGGTGATGTTGGGCTTCACCACCAGGGAGGCCCCGCCCGAGGTGGCGCCGGCGATGATCCGGATGGCCTCGCCGTTGCTCTTGGCGAAGGCGTTGATGGCGGGGTTGGGGCCGATGAACGTGGCGTCGAGGGCATCGGCGAAGAGAGCCTCGACGGCGGCCGGCCCGGCGTTGAAGGTGGCCGGCTTGAGGGTCACGTTCTCGCCCAGGACCTCGGCGAAGGTGCCGTTCTCGACGCCCGCCACGGCCGCGGCGTGGGTGACGTTGGGGAAGTAGCCGAGGCGGAGGTCGACCTTCTCGACCGGCTTGGTGGCGGCTGACCCGCCCTGGCTGGTGTCCTTCTTGTCGTCGGAGCCACAGGCGGCTCCGACCATCGTGAGGGCCAGAAGACCTGCTAGCAGCCCGGTACGGAAGGAACGCTTCATTAGGATCGCCTCCTGGCGGAGAACTCGAAGTCGGTATTCTCAATCAACATGATTAAGTTTATGGACACAATAGAGATTGGCCGCCACGATGGTGTCTTCCTGCCGGACGGGGCAAGAAATGCACAGGAGCCTTCTGGCGGCTTGACCCGGGCCTGCGTTGCCGCGGCCTTCTTCACGGACTGGTAACAAGCGCAGCCCGGGTCGGCTGCGTTTCAGACCCTCCTGTCGGGGTACGATTCGGCACGGTCGCCGGCGAGGAGGTGGACCAGGTGTCGCGCACGACGGTTTTGGGGAGGGGTGGCGTCCGCGTCCGGGCTGGCGTCGGTGCCGCCCTGAGCCTGGCCCTGGTGGCCGGAGCCGGGGGAGACACCGCCGGCGCCCGTGTGGGGACGCCCGACGTCGTCGGCCAGTGGACCGAGCCCTTCGCCGAGGCGCCCCCCGAGGCATGCCAGGCGAATCCGGCGGACCCGCCGTGCTCGGCCACGACCGAAGCGATGGCGGTGCTGCCCGACGGCAGGGTGCTCTACCTCGGTGGGCCGGACCCGTCCGGTACTGAGCCGGTCCTGCGGGCCGGACTGCTCGACCTGTCCGACGGGGAGGCCCGATTCGCTACTCCCGCCGCGGCCGGCCACGCGCCGTGGGGATCATCGGACCTGGCTTCTCTGTCCGACGGGCGACTGCTGATCGGCGGTACCGGCGCAGGCGGTCCCCGAGGATCCAGCACGGTCTTCGATCCCGCCAGCGGTAGCTTCCAAGCGGCCGCCACGATGACCGACATCCGCCGCGAGGCGAGCCTGGTGACGCTGGCCGACGGCCGCGTCATGGTGGCGGGTGGTTCCCGCGGCTCCGGCGTCGGTTCCCGGGACGACGGCCCGCTGCCCGTCGAGACGTTCAATCCCGAAACGGGGATGTGGCTGAGCCACGTCGGCTCCGAGGTCGCCCTTCCCCTGGAGCCCCGCCTCCACCTGATGCCCAACGGCAAGGTGTTTTCCGAGGCGGTCGGGCGGGATGGGTCCGACACTCCGGCCGGCGACGAAGTCGCCCTCGCCCGCGAGCGCTTCTTCGACCCGGTCTCGGGCCGGTGGGAGGTGTCCGACCTCGCGCCCTTCGGGCCCCGCGACGGTGCCGCCTCCATCCTGCTGCCGCTCGAGCCGCCCTTCGACCAGGCCACGCTGCTCACCGCCGGCGGCAGCATCGGCCGGGCCGGCCTGGGCACCCCGGCCGTGCCCCTCGCCACCTTCACCACCGTCGACCGCGGCGGCAACGTGGCCCACAGCCGCACGACCGACATGTTGACCCGCCGCTGGTTCCCGTCGGCCGTCATGCTCCCCGACGGCGGCGTGCTGGTGATGGGCGGCTCGACCGGCGGGCCGGTGCTCGAGCGCAACACCGCGGCCGTCCCGACCGTCGAGTTGTTCACCGCCAACAGCGGCATCTGGGAGGACATGAGCAGCCCCTCCCACGTCCGCTCCTCGCGACACGCGGCGGTGCTCCTGGCCGACGGCCGGGTCCTGTTCGGCGGGCCCGCCGTCGGCAGCAACCAGGCGAGCTTCGAGGTCTACAGCCCTCCGTACCTCTTCCGGGGGGCGCGGCCTCAGATCAAGCATGCGCCGGCCGGATTGGCGTGGGGCCAGACGTTCAAGGTGCGCACCAACCAGGCCGCCGGCATCGAGCAGCTGGTCCTGGTCCGGCTCCCGTCGCCCCAGCACGGGGCGGACAGCGACATGCGGATGCTGCGCCTGGGTGTGAGCCGTACGGGTAGCGGCGAGATCACCACGACCGCGCCGCCGAGTGGTGACACCGCCCCGCCGGGCTTCTACTACCTCTTCATCGTGCGTAGCTCGCTGGCCGGACCCATCCCGTCGGTGGCCCGCATCGTCCAGATCGGCCCGGCGGCCGTCGACGGCGAGGCGCTCCAGCCCTTCCCCGACGACGCCAAGGCCCCGGCGCCGCCCGCCGACGACCCTCACCCCGCCCCTGACCCGGTCCAGGCGCCGGCCTTGCCGAGCCGGCCGATCGAGTGACATTGCGACTCTCGGACTAGCCCCGCAATACCGTTTACTTAGTGGTGCGGGACACGGGGCGTGAGGAG
>CAZCVW010000245.1:0-5528 GCA_964502185.1 uncultured Burkholderiales bacterium | reverse complement strand
CCGCCCCGCGGCCGGGCCGGCGGACCGAGCCCAGCGAGCGAGCGGAGGTCGAACTGTTGCGGGTGGCGGTGCACGAGCCGGCGCTGGTGGCCGACCGGCTCGCCGGCGACATGTTTTCCGACGGCGTGGCCCGCCAGGTGTTCGACGCCCTGGCCAACTCGGCTACCTTCCACGAGGCCCTCGGCCGGGTCGACGGCGACGGGCACGACCTCCTGGCTCGCCTCGGAGTGGAGGATCCACCCTGGGGGGACTCGGCCGAGGACTACGCGACGTCCGTTTTCGTCCAGGTCGTCGAAGCCGCCTCAGCGCGGCGGCTGGCGGCCATGGTCCGGGCCGGTGACGACCGGGCCAGCGACCTCAAACACGTGCTGGAACAACTGGTAGCGGCCCGGTCGGGAGGTAGCTGGGAGCTTGCCAACCGTGTCAGTACCCAGTTGCTACCCTGGGTTGCCGCATCCGGCGAGGAGTAGAGAAGCGCTGTGGGGGAGCCGGTCAGCCGATTTTCTGAGGGACTGGAAGGGCTGCCTCAAGACGTCCTGGCGGGGCTGATCGCCAAAGGTCGCCTGAACGGGTCCCTCACCACCGGCGACGTGTTCGACGCGCTGCCCGACATGGAACCGTCCCCGTCGCAGCTGGAGACGATCTACGGCCACATCCGCGCCCAGGGGATCGCCCTCGTCGACGAGATCGTCGAGGAGCTCGCCGCTGAGGATCGCGGCGAGGTGGTTCCCGATCCGGAGCCGGTGCCGCTTCCCCCCACGATGCCGGTTCCCCCCGTGGTGGCGGAGCGGGTCCGCCGGGTGGCGCCCGCCCGGGGGAGCACCGCGGCCTCCGATGCCGCCGCCCGGCCGGAGCGGTTCGGCGAGGGCGGGGTGTCCGACCCCGTCCGCATGTACTTAAAGGAGATCGGGAAGGTCCCGCTCCTCACCGGCGCCCAGGAAGTCAGCCTGGCGCAACGGATCGAGGCCGGCCTCGAATCGGCCACCAAGATGGCCGAGGGCAACGGCAGCCTCACCGTGGCCGAGGAGGAGTTCCTTGAGGGCGGCGTGGCCGACGGCCTGCGGGCCAAGCGCCAGCTCATCGAGGCCAACCTCCGCCTGGTGGTCTCCATCGCCAAGCGATACGTCGGCCGGGGGATGATGCTGCTCGACCTCATCCAGGAGGGCAACCTCGGCCTCATGCGGGCCGTGGAGAAGTTCGACTACACGAAGGGCTTCAAGTTCTCCACCTACGCCACGTGGTGGATCCGCCAGGCCATCACCCGGGCCATCGCCGACCAGGCCCGCACGATCCGGATCCCGGTCCACATGGTGGAGACGATCAACAAGGTCACCCGGGTGCAGCGCCAGATGCTCCAGGAACTCGGCCGGGAGCCGACGATCGAGGAGCTGGGCGAGAAGGTCGGGATGGTGCCGGAGCGGGTGCGCGAGATCCAGCGCATCTCCCAGGAGCCCGTGTCGCTCGAGGCGCCGGTGGGCGACGAGGACGACAGCCTGCTGGGCGACTTCGTGGAGGACCCGGGTGCGATCGCCCCGGCCGATGCCGCCGCCCGGGCGCTGCTCACCGAAGCGGTGGAAGAGGCGCTCGAACAGCTCTCCGAGCGGGAGCGGCGGGTCGTCCGCCTGCGCTTCGGCCTCGACGACGGGCAGCTCCACACCCTCGAAGAGGTGGGCAAGGAGTTCGGGGTGACCCGGGAGCGGATCCGCCAGATCGAGTCGAAGACGCTGGCCAAGCTGCGGCATCCGACGCGTTCGCAGCGCCTGCGGGACTACCTCGACGAAGGCTGAGTGGGCCCGGCAGGGATCGAACCTGCGACCAAGGGATTATGAGTCCCCCGCTCTAACCACTGAGCTACAGGCCCCAAACGGGGCCAGAGTACGTGACCCGTTCGACGAGCCTTCCCTCGGCTCAGCCCGAAATGATCCGTTCGGGCTATAGATCCCGGCGAGTGGCTGGCGGATACTTGTCCTCGTCCCGGAATAGTCCCATCTGACCGAGGCCGGTCCAGATCGGGCGGTTAGTGCCGACTTTCCCTACGAACAGACAAACAACGTGGGGATGCCGCTGATGGGGATGAGCGCTTTGGACGAGCCCACCGTGGGCCGTGTCGGGCGGTTCGCCTTGGAGCGCCTCCTCAAGCATGGCAACGGCGTGGCCACCTACGCTGGGGTGGACACCGCCGACGGTTCGCCCGTCATCGTGAAGACGGTGGCCACCGCCGAGGTGTCCACGGCGGTGCGTCTGCGCCTCGAGCACGAGGCTTCTGTGCTGGAGCGCTTCGACACCGGAACGTTTCGCCCGCTGGTGGCCAGTGGATCCGACGGCCCGCTCTTTTACCTGGTACAGCCCCGCCTCGAGGGCATGACCCTGCGTGAGCGCCTCGATCAGGGCGCCCTGTCGGTGGCCTCGACCCTCCAGGTCGCCGTCGACGTGCTCGGCGCGCTCCAGATGGCCCACGACCAGAGTGTGCTCCATCGCGATGTCAAGCCGGCCAACGTCATGGTCCGGGGCGGCGACCCGATCGAGCGGGCGGAGCTGATCGACTTCGGGTTGGCCCGGAGCGCCCGCCTCGACGTGTCCGTGCGGGATGAGCTCGTCGGCACCGCCCGTTACCTGGCGCCGGAGGCGGCGGGGCTGGTCGAGTTGGGTGTCGACGAGCGCTCGGACCTCTACTCCCTCGGTGTAGTGCTCTTCGAGTGCCTGGCCGGCCGGCCCCCGTTTTCCGGCGACACCGTCGGCGAGGTGCTGCGCCAGCACCTGAACACCCCCCCGCCCTCTCTGCGGGCGCTGGGTGTGGCTGTCCCCCGGGCCGTCGACGGCGTGCTGCAGCGGCTGCTGGGCAAGGACCCCGATGCGCGTTACCAGTCGGCGGCGGCGGCGCGGGCCGACGTGCTCGAGATCGGCGCCGCCCTGGCCGCCGGGGTGGCCGAACCGGCGGTCACGCCCGGCCTGCACGACCGCCGCCACGCCCTGACCGAGCCGTCCTTCGTGGGTCGCGCCGACGAGCTGGTGCGCCTCACCGGCCTGCTGGAGGCTACCGCCCGGGGCGGAGGCCGCCTGGTGCTGGTCGAGGCCGAGTCCGGCGGGGGGAAGACGCGCCTGCTCGACGAGGTTGCCCTCCATGCCGCCCAGCATGACTTCTGGGTGCTGAGGGGCCAGGGCGTGGACCGCGCCGCCCAGCGCCCGTTCCAGGTGCTCGACGGCGTGGTGAACGGGATCCTGGCGGCCAACCTGGACGCATCCGCGGTGGCCGGCCTGCGCCGGCGCCTGGGCGATTGGGCTGACGCGGCTACCGCCGCCCTCCCCGGCTTGGCCGCAACGGTGGGATCGGACGACGAGGCCGCCCTCGGCCCCGAGGCTTATGGCGAGACGCGCAGCGTCGACGCCTTGACCGCCCTGTTCGACGCCCTCGGCCAGCCGTCCCGTCCCGCCCTCGTGGTCCTCGACGACTGTCAGTGGGCCGACGGCCTGACGATCGCCCTCCTGGCCCGGTGGCAGAACCGCCAAGCGGCCGTCGCCGAGTCGACCACGGCCAGCGGCCACGTGCTCGTGGTGGCCGCCTTCCGCTCGGAGGAGGTGCCGGCCGGTCACCCGCTGCGGGCCGTGGACCCGTTGGCCACCGTGGCGCTGGCCCCGTTCCGGGCTGACGACATCGAGGCCTTGTGCGCGTCGATGGCCGGTCCGCTCCCCTCGGAGGCGGTCGCGACGATCGTGCGCCTCGCCGAGGGCAGCCCGTTCATGGCGGCGGCGGTGCTGCGGGGCATGGTCGAGTCGGGCGCTCTTCGGGACACGCCCACGGGGTGGGACATCGACCCGGAGGCCCTGCGGGAGGCGCAGACCTCCCGGCGGGCGGCACTGTTCCTGGCCCGCCGGTTCGAACTGCTTGGCTCCGGGGCCCTGACCCTGCTGAGCGTGGGTGCGGTGCTGGGCAAGGAGTTCGACCTCGGCCTGGCGGTGGCCCTGACGGGCCAGCCTGCCTCCGAGGTGACGCCCGCCCTCGACGACGCCCGCCGGCGTCGCATCCTCTGGGTCGACGAGGGCGAGAGCCGGTGCTGGTTCACCCACGACAAGCTGCGGGAGACACTGCTCGGCCGTCTCGACGCCGACGAGCGTATGACCCTGCACCGCCGAGCGGCCGAAAGGATCGAAGCCGCCGACCCCGAGCGGGTTTTCGAGCTGGCTTACCATTTCGACGCGGCCGGCGAGCCCGGGCGGGCCCTGCCCTACGCCCTCCGGGTGGCTGGACTGGCCCGCAGCCGCCACGCCCTCGACGTGGCCGTGACCCACTACCGCATCGCCGAACGGGCCGCCGCGGCCCAGCCCAACTCCGCGCTGCAGGGCCGCATCGCCGAGGGCCTGGGTGACGTGCTGACCCTCCAGGGGAACTACACCGAGGCCAGCCGACTCCTCGAGTACGCCCTGTCCCTGGCCACCGACCCGGTCGAGCGGGCCGTGCTCGACGGCAAGCTGGGCGACGTCGCCTTCAAGACCGGCGACCAGGTCCGCGCCCGCCGCCATCTCGAGGGGGCGCTGCGCGACCTCGGCCGCCGGGTACCCCGCAACGGTCCGGTCCGGGTCCTCGCCGCCCTGAAGGAGGTCGTCGTCCAGGCGCTGCACACGCTGCTGCCGAGCCTGTTCCTGGCTCGCCGCCCGCTCGAGGGCGCCGAGCGCGAGTTCCTGGCCATCCGCATGTACAGCCGGTTGGCCTACGTGTACTGGTTCAGCGCCGGCAAGATCCCGTGCGCGTGGGCCCACCTCCGCGAAATGAACCTGGCCGAACGGTACCCGCCCACGCCCGAGCTGGCCCAGGCCTACTCCGAGCATGCACCCGTGATGACGATGGCTCCCTGGTATTCCCGTGGCCTGGTCTACGCGCGCCGTTCCTACGAGATCCGCCGAGACCTAGGCGACGTGTGGGGCCAGGGCCAGTCACTCAATTTCCACGGCGTCGTGCTCTACGCCGCGTCCCGCTACCGCGAGTGCATCGAGCAGTGCCGCGAGGCGGTACGGCTCCTCGAACGCACGGGCGACCGGTGGGAGCAGAACACGGCCACGTGGAATCTCGTATTCAGCCACTACCGTCTCGGCGAGCTGGACACCGCCGTCGACCTGGCCCGCCAGCTGTACGCCTCGGCCACCGCCATCGGCGACCAGACCGCCGCCGGGGTCGTCCTCAGCGGGTGGGCCCGGGCCGCCTCCGGCCGGGTGCCGGCGGAGTTCGTCGCCGCCGAACTGGCTCGCGACAACGGCGACGCCCAGACAGCCACCGAGGTCCACTTGGCCGACGGCCTGCGGCTGCTCCACGCCGGCGACCTGGACCGGGCTGTGGAACGGCTCGACCAGGCGGCCGCCATTACGGCTGCGGCCGGACTGCGCCAGGAGTACGTGGCCCCGGTCAAGCCGTGGCTGGCCACCGCCCTGCGGATGCAGGTCGAAGCCACCGACGTCCACGCGCCCCGCGCTGCCCGGGCCCGGCGCCTGCGCCGGGCCGCCCGGCAAAGCCCTGATCCAGATGAATACGAGGAGCG
>CAZCVW010000244.1:0-5543 GCA_964502185.1 uncultured Burkholderiales bacterium | reverse complement strand
GACGTGGTCTGCACCGACGGGAAGTTCACGAAGATGCCCTGGGCCGTCTCGGGCCGGAGGTAGGCGACGGAGGCGTCGTCCTCCACCGGGCCCACGAAGGTCTTGAACATCAGGTTGAACTGGCGGGCCTCCGTGAAGGAGTCCTTGGCCCCGCAACGGGGGCAGTTCCCCGAGCCCGGGGGCCCGGGGGTATCCCCCTGGAAACCCGGCAACTGGTCGGCCCGGAACCGCTCCTGGCAGTTCCGGCAGTCGACGAGGGGGTCGGAGAAGGTGGCCACGTGACCGGACGCTTCCCAGACCCTCGGCGCCATGAGGATGGCCGAGTCGAGGCCGACGACGTCGTCGCGGGACTGGACCATGGCCCGCCACCACGCCTCCTTGACGTTGCGCTTGAGCAGCACGCCGAGGGGGCCGTAGTCCCACGTCGAGCGGAACCCGCCGTAGATCTCGGAGGACGGGAAGACGAAGCCGCGCCGCTTGGCGAGGTTGACGATCCGGTCCATCTGGGCCGTGCCAGCAGGCAGAGGGGCGGGAGGCATAGCCTCCGATGCTAGCGAATCAGCCCGGAAGCCCCTACCCACGCCCCGGGTCTGGGGCCGTCATCGTGGACAACAGCATCGGGGTACTCCGCAGGCGCCGTTCGAGGTGGTACTCCAGGGCCCGAAGGGCGAGGGTCTCCGCTTCCACCAGACGGGGGCCGGGTGGTTCGGCCAGCACGCCCCGTAGGCCCCCGCCGAGGATCCGCCCGATGAGGTCGAGCGCCTCGGGGTGGACGATGGCGCAGGCCGGGTCGGCACACGAGAGGCAGAGCACGCCCCCCTCGGCCACGTCAAAGGCGGCCTGGGTGGTGATGGGCCGCTCGCAGGCGATGCAGGCCTCGAGCACGGGGCGGACGCCCTCGAGGCTGAGCAGCTTCCAGAAGAAGGCGATGGCCACCGCCGGGGCCGGTTCGTCGGCCAGCGTGCGCAGCGCCCCGACCAGCAGGCGGTAGAGGGGCACGTTGGCCTGATCCTCCTGAGCCACGTGGTCGGTCGCCTCCAGCATGGCCACCGCCTGCGTGAACGAGTCGTACCCCTCCCGCAGCGCCCGGTTGGCGTCGATCGTCTCCACCTGGGTCACCACGTCGAGGGTGCGCCCCTCGTAGAGCTGGAGGTCTACGTGGCTGGTCGGCTCCAGGCGACCGCCGAAGCGGCTCTTGGGCTTGCGGACCCCCTTGGCCACCGCCCGGACCTTCCCCCGCCCCTCCGTGAGGAAGGACACGATCCGGTCGGCCTCTCCCAGCTTGTACGTCCGCAGCACGACGCCACGCTCACGGTAGAGGCCTGCCATCGCACCAGTGTAGTTACAGGAGGAGGATTACTCTGCGTCTACTTCTGGGTCGCCGTCGAGGCCGCCGAAGCGGCGCTCGCGCTTCTGGTAGGAGCGGACGGCGTCGAAGAGGTGTTCGCGGCGGAAGTCGGGCCAGAGCACTTCGGTGAAGCTGAGCTCGGCGTAGGCCAGTTGCCAGAGCAGGTAGTTGGAGATGCGGAACTCGCCCGACGTGCGCACGAGCAGGTCGGGGTCGGGCACGTCGGGCAGGTAGAGGTGACGGGCGAGGACCTTGTCGTCGATCCGACGGGGATCGAGCCGGCCTTCAACGGCCTCCGTGGCGATGGCCCGGGCGGCGTCGACCAGCTCGGCCCGTCCCCCGTAGTTGAAGGCGATGACGAGTGTCAGCTTGCGGTTGCGCCGGGTCAGCTCTTCCGCTTCTTCGATGCCGCGCAGCAGTCGGGCGGGAACGCGGCCGCCCCGCCGTCCCGCGAAGCGGATCCGCACGCCCCGCTCGTGCAGCTCGTCCCGCCGGCGGAGCAGCAGGCCCTCGTTGAAATTCATGAGGAAGCGGACTTCGTCGAGGGGACGCCGCCAGTTCTCCGTGGAGAAGGCGTAGACCGTGAGGTAGCCGAGCCCGAGTTCCAGGGCGCCCTCGACCGTGTCGAAGAGGGCTTCCTCGCCGGCGACGTGGCCCTCGGTGCGCTTCAGGCCCTGGCGTTTCGCCCACCGGCCGTTGCCGTCCATGACGACGGCGACGTGTCGGGGGATGCGTTCGGGATCGAGGCCGGCGGGCACCACGCCGCTAGACCGTAGTTGCCTGGCGCTAGTGGCCGTCAGGGCCGGCACCTTCCGGCGCCCCGCCCCCCTACGGCGCCCCGGCGCCCTCGGTGACGCTGAGCCTGCCCTCCATGCCACCGGCGCGGTGCCCCGGAATGTCGCAGAAGTAGGTGTAGGTGCCGGGCTGCAACTCGACCTTGTCCGTGTCGGTGGCGCCCTTGGAGGTCACCTCCAACTTGAAGCCGGGGACCTCGTCGAGGAGGAAGGTGTGGGCCTGGCCGCCCTCGTTGACGTACTCGATGACAATGCCCCCGGCCTTCGCCGGCGCCGCCACTTCCTTCTGCCGGAAACCAATGTCGAAGGCGGCGACCACGACGTCGGCGGGGCCGAGGTTCTCAACCGGGTTCTCGCCCGCCTCCCGATCGTGGGCCTCCTGGACCGCCTCGAAGCCGACGACCCCCGAGAAGACGATGGCCATCCCCGCTGCGGCCAGGGTGGCCATGTTGTTCAAGGAACGCTCTTCGCCCCGGGCCGAGACGTAGGTGAAGCCGAAGAGCACGGCGGACGCCATCACGACGGCGATGGCCGTGGCCACTTCGGGGCTGGCCCGCTCCTCCAGGGCCAGCAGCACCCGGGACAGGTTGAGGACGACGACCGCGATGACCGCCAGCGCCCCCAGAGGGATGGTCAGCGGGAGAAGGACGCGGTCCCGGAACTCCTTCATGGTCTACTCCGATTCAAGCTGTCGAGCTCTGTGTCCAACTCCCGCCACTGGCGGGACTCCCGGTCGGACCGCTCCTCCTGGGCATGCCACCGGAAGAAGATGACGGCGATCACGCCCCAGAGGAGAAAACCTCCGGCGATCTTCATGAGGAGACCGCCGATGCGCTGATCCTCGACGGCCGAGAGGCCCCACAGGCGGGGCACCGTCTCGTAGAACCGGTAGATCGGCTTGTCCGTGAACACCATGAACGAGGCGGGCACGGTGGGCACGATCGACTGGAGGAACAGGTAGAGCATCTGCGCCGGCGGCGTCAGGCGGCGCAGCTCCGGAAGGGGCGCGAGCACCGGGGACCACATCAGCAGGGCCGAGAGGAAGATCGCCGCGTGCGCCCCGAAGTGGTAGAGCTCGGCACCGAGCGTCCAGTCCACGAAGGCGGGCCAGTGGGTCACCACCAGCAGGCCGTTGAAGATGACCAGGGCGGGAACCGGCCGGGCGAGGCGGCTCACCACCCGGTACAGCGTCGGCGGTGACAGCAGCACCCGGGCCAGCCAGCCGGGCGTCCCCATGAGCAGCAGGGGCGGTGCCACCAGCGTGATCAGCATGTGCTGCGTCATGTGGATGCTGTAGAGGTAGCGCTCGGCCAGGTCGTGCACCGGCCAGTCGGCGGCCAGCCAGATGGTCAGCACACCGAGTGAGAAGGTGCTGATCTGGGCGCGGGTGGCAACCGGTTGCCCGGCGGCGACCTGGCGCGGACCGAGCCGGCGAAGGGCGTAGACGTACCCACCGACCAGGATGCCCACGAGGAGCCAGACGTCGAGGTGTGGGTGCCAGGCCCAGGTCATCCGACCAGGATGTCCATGGTGAACAGGACGACGCAGTACACGAACGTGGCCAGGAGGATGCCGGTGATGAAGACGCGCCGGAGCATCCGGCTGTCGAACTTCAGGTGCATGAAGTAGGCGACGACCATGGAGAACTTGATCACGGCCAGGGTCATCAGCGTGGCGACCAGAACGTAGTCCGGCATATCGATGTAATAGAGGCCGACCTCGAGGCCGGTGACCAGGGCCAGGATGACGGCGATGCCGACGTACTTGGCGGGGCTGGGGTGGCCGCCGCCCTCGCCGTGGGCGACGTCGGCCTCGTGGCCGGGAGCCGGCGCCAGCTCAGGGGTCGCTTCGACGGCGCTCACTTCCTCGGGGCCCGCTTCGCCCGCGCCCGCTTCGTCAGGGGTCACCACCGTCTCTTCCACGGTTCTCCTAGTTGCTCGGCACCAGGTAGACGACGGTGAAGATGACGATCCACACCACGTCGACGAAGTGCCAGTAGAGGCCGGCGATTTCAATGTCGAGGCTCTTCTCCGGCGGGATCTGGCCCCGCAGCGACATGCCGACCAGCGACAGCAACCACAGGATGCCGACGGTCACGTGGACACCGTGGAAGCCGGTGAGCACGAAGAAGCTGCTCGACGCCACCGAGCTCGACAGGTTGAGGCCCTGGTGGGTGAACGACGTGAACTCGTAGACCTGGCCGCCGATGAACACCATGCCCAGGAAGGCGGTGGCCATCAGCCAGATCCGCAGGCGCCGCTGGTCACCCCGCTGGATGGCGGCGAGCGCCAGGACCATGGTGAGCGAGCTCATGAGGAGCACGAAGGAGCTCACCGAGGTGTACGGGATGTCGTAGACGTCGTGGGGCGTCTTCACCCCTTCGGGCGCCCGCGTCCGGTACAGGAGGTACGAGGAGATCAGAGCACCGAAGAAGAGGCACTCGGAGGCGAGGAAGCCCCACATGCCCAGCTTCTTGGACTCGATGCCGGTGACCGTGTAATCGTGGTCGCCCGGGGCCGGGATGTGCGGCCGTCCGGTTCCGATGGCTTGTTGCATGGATTCCCCTACTCCTCGGTGAGGGGCTCGCTGGCCCACCCGAAGATCCCGGCCAGGACGATGACTCCCCCGATGGCGCCCCACCACCAGCCGTAGACGGCTCCGTACCCGATCAGCGGGAAGCCGACGCAGGTGAGGGCCGGGAAGTACGACGGCGAGGGCATGTGGATGCCGTGGCCGTGACCGGTGGCGTGCGCCTCACCGTGTTCCGGCGCACCGGTGGTGTCGTGGGCCGGAGCGGTATCGGCGGCGACCGGGTCCCCGCCACCGTCGTCCGAGCCGCCGGACGGAATCCGGACCAGGCGGCCGGCGTCGTCCTCGGTGTACTTGCGGTGCCAGAAGTCGTCGAGGGAGTGGACGACGGGGATCTCCGCGAAGTTGTACTCCGGCGGGGGCGACGGGGTCGTCCACTCCAGCGTGCGGCCGTCCCACGGGTCCTCGCCGGCCAGTTCGCCGGACTTGAGGCTCTTCCGCACGTTGACGATGTAGGTGAGGATCGACAGGGCGATGAGCATCGACCCGACCGAGGAGACGAAGTTCCAGACGTCCCACCCCATGCCCTCGTCGTAGATGTAGGTCCGGCGGGGCTGGCCCTGCAGACCGAGGATGTGCATCGGGCCGAACGTGAGGTTGAAGCCGAGGAGCATCAGCCAGAAGTGCACCTTGCCGAGGCCCTCGTGCATCAGCTTGCCGGTGACCTTCGGGAACCAGTAGTAGGCCCCCGAGAACAGGCCGAAGATGGCCCCGCCGAAGAGCACGTAGTGGAAGTGGGCGACGACGTAGTAGGTGTCGGTCTGCTGGTAGTCGTGGGGCACGATGGCGTGCGTCACGCCGGACAGGCCGCC
>CAZCVW010000243.1:1526-5550 GCA_964502185.1 uncultured Burkholderiales bacterium | reverse complement strand
GAGGCGTTCGGCCGGGAGCACGGCTGGCCGGTCGCCGTCAAAGCCGCCTTCGGCGGAGGAGGCCGGGGCATCCGAGTGGTGCGCTCGCCGGGCGAGGCGGCCGGCGCCCTGGAGTCGGCCCGCTCCGAGGCGCTCCTCGGCTTCGGCCGGGCGGAGTGCTACGCCGAGCGGTACCTCGACGCTCCCCGGCACATCGAGATGCAGATCCTGGCCGACGCCCACGGCCGGTGCCTGTGGCTGGGTGAGCGCGAGTGCTCCGTCCAGCGCCGCCACCAGAAGCTGCTGGAGGAGTCGCCCGCGCCCGGCTTCCCCGACGCGCTCCGCCGGGCCATGGGCGAAGCCGCCGTGTCCGTCGCCCAGGCCTGTGGCTACGTCGGGGCGGGCACGGTCGAGTTCCTGGTGGACCAGGGGCAGTTCTTCTTTCTGGAGATGAACACCCGGCTTCAGGTCGAGCACCCGATCACCGAGATGGTGACCGGCCTCGACCTCGTCACGGCCCAGATCCACATCGCCGCCGGGGAGCCGCTGGAACTGGACCAGGAAGACATCACCTCCCGGGGTCACGCCATCGAGTGCCGCATCAACGCGGAAGATCCGGCGGGGGGCCGCTTCCTGCCCAGCCCGGGGCGGATCACCCGCCTGGTGGTGCCGCACGGGCCGGGGGTGCGCTGGGACGGCGGCTACGAGGAGGACGACGAGGTCACGCCCTTCTACGACAACCTGATCGGCAAGCTGGTGGTGTGGGGGCCGGACCGGGAGGCGGCCCGGGCCCGGATGCGCCGGGCGCTCGGGGAGATGCGCGTCGAGGGAGTCGCCACCACGATCGCGGCCCATCTCGTGGTCGTCGACCATCCTGACTTCGCCGCTGGCCGGGTATCGACGCGCTGGCTGGAGGAACGGCTGGAGTTTCCAGAAGCCGCTCTAGAGGCAGTCGCGGCCCCCGCGGCCGAGGAGGAAGGCCGCTCCCAAGAGGTGTTCGTGGCGGGCCGGTGGTACGTGGTCCCGCGCTTTGGAACCGGGGGCAGGTTTCATACCGCTGAGGTACCAAACCTGCCCCCGGTGAGCCGCCGCGCCGCGGCTCGCCGACTGGAACAGGGCACAGGCACGGTCACCAGCCAGATGCAGGGGACGGTCGTCAAGGTCATGGTGGAAGTGGGGGACAACGTCGCCGCCGGGCAGGCTCTCTGCGTCATGGAGGCGATGAAGATGGAAGCCGTTCTCGTTGCCCCCTGGACCGGGACCGTCACCGAAGTGCGGGTGGTTCCCGGACAGAAGGTGCGGGCGCAAGAGGCCCTGGTGGTGGTGGTGGAGTGACCGACAAGCGTGACGTCCACGCCGAGCTGACGGCCCGCCTGGCCGCCGCCCGCCTCGGCGGCCCGGAGGAGGCCCGCCAGAAGCACCAGGCGGCGGGCAAGCTCCTGGTGCGGGACCGCCTGGCTCTCCTCCTCGACGGTGAGCCCGACTTCGAGGACGGCCTGCTGGCCCGCTCCGAGGAAGGTCTGGCCGGGGACGCGGTGGTCACCGCCATCGGCACCGTAGACGGGCGCCCGGTGGCCGTCGTCGCCAACGACTTCACCGTCAAGGCGGGGACGTGGGGCCGGCGCACCTACGAGAAGATCACCAACCTCCAGGCCCGGGCCGACGCTTGTCGCATCCCCATCGTGTACCTGGTCGACGCCGCCGGCGCCCGCATCGACGAGCAGTTCGACAGCTACGCCGGGCGCCACGCCTGGGGCAACATCTTCTACAACCTCGTCCGGTTCTCCGGCCGGGTCCCGCAGGTCTGTGCGCTCTTCGGCCCGTCGCCCGCCGGTTCGGCCTACGTGCCTGGCCTGTGCGACTTCGTGGTCATGGTCCGGGGCCGGGCCACCGCCTACATCGGCTCGCCCCGCCTGGCCGAGATGGTGACGGGCGAACGGGTGAGCCTGGAGGAGATGGGCGGCGCCGAGATGCACTGCCGGGAGTCGGGCCTGGGCGACGTGCTGGTGGACAGCGACGAGGAGGCCATCGGCGCGCTGCGGGTGTGGCTGTCGTACCTGCCGTCGTCGTGGCGGGAACAGCCGCCGCTCACCGGGGGATGGCCGGCCGCTCCGGGCCGGTCCGTCGACGAGATCGTCCCCGTCCGCGAATCGGTCGCCTTCGACATGGTCGAACTCGTCGAGGCGATCGTCGACGAGAGCACCTTCTTTCCCTACAAGGAACTGTTCGCCCCGGAACTGGTCTGCGGCCTGGCCCGGCTCGGCGGGCGGCCGGTCGGCGTGCTCGGTAACCAGTCGCTCCAGAAGGCGGGCGTGCTGTTCTCCGACTCGTCCGACAAGGCGGCCCGGTTCATCTGGATCTGCAACGCCTACAACGTGCCCCTGCTGTTCCTGGTCGACAACGCCGGCTACATGGTGGGCTCCGACGTGGAGCGGACGGGAATCATCCGCCATGGCGCCAAGATGCTGTTCGCGGTGTGCCAGGCCCAGGTGCCCCGCATCTCGGTGATCGTGCGCAAGGCCTACGGCGGCGGCTACCTGGCCATGTCCGGCAGCCCCACCCAGCCCGACGCCGTGCTCGCCCTGGCCACGGCCAAGCCGGCGCTCATGGGGCCGGCCGCCGCCGTCAACGCCATCCACTACAACCGGATCGTGGCCATCGCCGACGAGGAGGAGCGGGCCGCCTACGTCGAAGAGCAACGGGCGGCCTACGAGGCCGACGTCGACGTGTTCCGGGTCGCCTCCGAGAACGCCTTCGAGGAGGTGGTGGAGGGCGCCCGGCTGAGGGATGACCTCATCGCGCGGTTCAACGCGTACTGCCGGCGCGTGGCGGAACCGGTTGAGCGCCGCAACGGCGTCTACCCGGTCTGACGGCCCCCGTCGCAATGGACACAGAGAACTGGAGACGACTGTGAAGCTCGACCTGCTGACCGTGCGGTCCCGGCTGGAGGATGTGGCCGAGACGGCCCGGCTGGCGGAGGCGGCCGGTTACGACGGCCTGTGGGTGACCGAGGTGCAGACCGACCCGTTCCTCCCGCTGGCGGTGGCCGCCCGGGAGACCGACCGGATCGAGCTCGGCACGGCCATCGCGCTGGCCTTCATCCGCAGTCCGATGCTGACCGCCCAGATCGCCTGGGAGCTGCAGCGGGCCAGCGGCGGCCGGTTCCGGCTCGGGCTCGGCACCCAGGTGAAGGCCCACAACGAGCGCCGGTTCTCCGTGCCCTTCGAGTCCCCGGCCCGGAAGCTGGCCGAGCAGGTGCGGGCCTTGCGGGAGATCTGGGATGCCTTCGCCGGCCGGAGTCCGCTCAACTTCCGGGGCGAGTTCTACCGGTTCGATCTCCTCACCGACTTCTTCAACCCGGGGCCGATCGACGTGGCGCCCCCGCCCGTGTACCTGGCGGCCGTGAACCCGTACTCCTTCCGGATGGCCGGCGAGGTGGCGGACGGCGTACACGTCCACCCGCTCCACACCGTTCGCTATCTGCAGGAGGTGGCCCGGCCCGCCCTGGAGGAAGGCCTCAGCCGCGCCGGACGCAAGCCGGGGGACGTGACGGTGAGCGCCCAGGTGATGATGATCGCCGGCACGGGCGAGGAGCGCCGGGCCATGGAGGAGTACGTCCGGACGCAGATCTCGTTCTACGGCTCGACCCGGACCTACCGCCGCCCGCTGGAGCTGTCCGGCTACGGCGACCTCAACACCCGCCTCCACGAACTCATGGCCGCCGGTGACCGCGAGGGTCTGATCAAGGCCGTCCCCGACGAACTGCTCGACGAGTTCGCGGTGGTGGGCGACACGTGGGAGGAAGCGGTGGCCAACGCCCGCCGGCGCTACGAGGGTGTCGTCGACCGCATCAGCCTGTACTGCCCCCCGCCGCTCACCGGCCCGGAGGCGGCCCGCATCCCCGCTGCGTTCGCCAGGGAATATGGGGCCTCCCGGGCGTAGAGTGATCAGATGAAGCGGCTGGTCAACAGTGCCGTCCTGTTACTGCGGGCCGTCCTGTTACTGCGGGCCGTCCTGTTACTGCGGGCCGTCCTGTTACTGCGGG
>CAZCVW010000243.1:0-1426 GCA_964502185.1 uncultured Burkholderiales bacterium | reverse complement strand
CCGTCTTGTTGTTGGGGGCTGTCCTGTTGCTGGGGTTCGTACCGCCGGTCGAGGCCGCGCCGGCCGATCTCGACCCGGGCTTCGGCGACGGGGGCAAGGTGGCGGTCGCACCGCCGGCCGGAGCCGGCGAAGTGGCCTCGGCCTCCGCCGTGCTGCCGGACGGCCGGCTGGTGGTGGTCGGCATGGCCGCCCCTGCCCGCAGCGGCTACGCGTTCCTCGCCTTGCGCTTCAACCCCGACGGGCGCCTCGATCCCAGTTTCGGGACGGGCGGGCGGGTTTGGACGGACCTGGTCACCGTCTCGTCGCCGCTCTCGGGCGCGGTGGTCGGTGACGTCGCCCTCGGCAACTCGGCCGCCTACGCCGTCGCCGTTGCGCCGGACGGGAACCTGGTGTCGGCGGGTACCACCCAGAGCGGCGCCACCGCCGCCTTCGCCCTGCTCCGCTACTCGCCCGATGGCCGGCTCGATCCCGGATTCGGTACCGACGGCATGGCCGTCGTCGACCTCGACCCCGGCACGGACGACGTCGTCTCCGCCCTCGCCGTCCTGCCCGACGGGCGGATCCTGGCCGCCGGGCGGGCCGGTGATCGTTTCGCCCTGGCCCGTTTCCTGCCCGATGGCCAGCTCGACCCGTCCTTCGGGGCGGGCGGCACGGTGATCACCGGCGAAGGGCTCTATGCCGCCACCGACATGCTGGTCGACCCGGACGGCCGCATCCTGGTGGCCGGGCAGGGTGGGATACCGGGAGGGTTCGACTTCGCGCTGGCCCGCTACCTGCCCGACGGCGGGCTCGACCGGTCCTTCGGGTTCGGGGGCATCACCCGCACCGACCTCGGGGCCAGCGGCGAGTGGGCCGCCTCGCTGATCCGGGAACCGGACGGTTCGGTGGTCACCGCGGGCACCTCGGGCTCGTCCTTCGCCCTCGTGCGCTACCTGCCCAACGGGTATCTCGACCTGCGCTTCGGGAACTCCGGGATCGTCACGGCCGGGCCGGCCATCGGGTCGGGCCACACGCTGCTGCGGGAACCCGACGGGCGGCTTGTCGTGGCCGGCGGGCGCTACGTGCCCGAGTCGCAGCGCCAGCTCGCCTTGTCCCGCTACGGCGCCGACGGCACCCTCGACGGCGCCTTCGGGACCGACGGCGTGGTGGGCACCGATGTCGTGCCCGGCCGCCACGACGATCCCGCTTCGGCGCTGATCCAGGCCGACGGGAAGCTCGTGCTGGCCGGCACCTCGGTCGACCGGGAGAACGCCTTCCCGTTCGTGATCCTGGTCCGCTACGCCGACGGCCGCCAATGATGAACCCAGGAGTGAGTTCGAAGCCGAGGTTGACCAGCCGCGGGCGGGGCGTGCTGGTGGCCGCCGCCGTGCTGCTGGTGCTGGCCCGGCTGTTCGGCTCGGCCGAGCTGGCCGGCCTGGCCGCCGCG
>CAZCVW010000242.1:0-5585 GCA_964502185.1 uncultured Burkholderiales bacterium | reverse complement strand
GAGCAGGTCATGCACGGCAAGACCTCACCGATCACCCACGCCGGGCTCGGGGTGTTCGAGGGCCTGCCGAGCCCGTTCGAAGCGACCCGCTATCACTCCCTCATCGTCGAGCGCGAGTCCGTGCCGGGGTGCCTCGAAGTGACGGCCGAGACTGAGGACGGCGTGATCATGGGGCTGCGGCACCGGGAGCTGCCCGTGGAAGGCGTGCAGTTCCACCCGGAGTCCATCCTCACCGAGCACGGGCACCGCCTGATGCAGAACTTCCTGGAGCGCTCCGCCCGCTGAGCGCCGCTCACTGCCCCAAGAGGCCGCCGCTCGTGGTGGTGGTAGCGGAAGTGGTCGTCGTGGTGCCTCCGCTGGCGAGGCGGGCCACGGTGATCGTCACCGTCGAGCCCTTTTCGGCCCGGGAGTTGCCGGACGGGCTCTGGGCGATGACCCGACCGGCTCGGGTCGCCTCGAGCGTGGTCGCTTCCTGCACCACGACCTCGAACCCGGCGTCCTCGAGCGCGCTGGTGGCGTCGGCCTGGCTCAGGTTGACCACCGAGGGGACCCGGACCTCCTCCTTGCCGGAGGAGACCACGAGCTGCACCTTGGACCCCTTGGGCACCGAGCTGCCGGCGGCCGGCTCGGTGCGGATCACCGTGCCGGCCTCGACCGTGTCGCTGGCCTCGCTGGCGCGCTCGACGCCGAGGTCGGCGGCGCCCAACTCGGCGGCGGCCTCCACCGCGTCCTTGCCGGTTACGTCCGGGACCTTGACCAGCTCGACGCCCCGGGAGACGTACACGGTGACCGCCGACTCCCGGTCCACCTGCACGTTGGGGGCCGGCTCGGTGCGGATGACCTTGCCCGCCTCGACGGAGTCGCTGGCTTCCTGAGCCACCCGCCCCCGCAGGCCGGCGTCTTGCAGCTGGGCCTGGGCGTCCTCCAGCGACTGGCCGGTGACGTCGGGGATGGCGACCTTCCCCTTGCCCTCCGACACCGTCAGCGTGACCGTTTCGCCTTCCTCCAGCTTGGCCCCGGGTTCCGGATCCTGTTCGAAGACCTCGTTGACGGGGACGTCGTCGTTGACCTCGTAGTCCGCCTCGACCTTGAAGCCGTCGTCCTCGAGGAGCAGCTGCGCCTTGTCGACTTCCATCCCCACCACCTCGCGCAGCGCGATCGTGCCGCCGTCGTTGTTGCCGGTGAGCTGGTCGGCGAGGAGGTACCCGAGACCGGCGAGGACGGCGAGCAGGGCCACCAGGGCCAGCACGAAGGGCCAGGCGGAACGGCGCTTGCCCGGCGGGGGGCCGGGCGCGACGGCGGTGTGCAGGGTCGTGCGGTCCGCATGTCGTTCTGGGGAGGCGGGCAGGCGGGGGTTGACGATGGTGGCGTCCGTCCCGGCCACGGGAACGGCGGGCACGGCCATGACCGGCACCGCGTTGGGCGTCTCGCCCCGCCGGAAGCGGGCCAGGTCGGCCCGCATGTCGTCGGCCGACGGATAGCGATCCTCCGGGCTCTTGGCCAGGGCGGTGAGGATGATCTCCTCGAGGTCGGCGGGGACGTCGGGGTTGACCACCGACGGGCGGGGCGGTTCCTCGCGGACGTGCTTGTAGGCCACCGAGATGGGGCTCTCGCCTGAGAACGGCGGGACGCCGCACACCATCTCGTAGAGGACGACGCCGAGCGAGTACACGTCGGCGCGGGCGTCGACGGGGAGGCCCTGGGCCTGCTCGGGGGAGAAGTAGGTGGCCGTGCCCATCACGGACCCCGTCTGGGTGAGGGCCTCGTGGCCGCCGGCCCGGGCGATGCCGAAGTCGGTGACCTTCACCTGGCCCTGCGGGGTGAGGAGGATGTTCCCCGGCTTCACGTCCCGGTGGACGACCCCGTTGCGGTGGGCGAAGCCGAGCGCCCCGGCGATGTCGGAGGCCAGGTCGGCGGCCAGGTTGGGGTACAGCGGCCCCTCGGCCTGGATGGCCTCCCGGAGGCTGCGGCCCTCGACGTACTCCATGACGATGAAGTAGGTGCCGTCTTCCTCGCCCCAGTCGAACACGGCCACGATGTTGGGGTGGTTGAGGTTGGCGGCGGACTGCGCCTCCCGGCGGAAGCGTTGGACGAAGGCGGGGTCGCGGGCGAACTCGGCGAAGAGCACCTTGAGGGCGACGCGGCGGTCCAGCAGCTGGTCGTGCGCGAGGTACACCTCGGCCATGCCCCCCTGGGCGAGGTGGCGCACGATCTCGTAGCGGTTCGTATAGACGCGCTCGGGCATTGGGGGGGAAGGCTACTGTCCGCCGGTCGGTTGACCGGCTGTATCGGTGGGCGGGGGGGTCTTGAGCATTTCAGCCAGCACCTGCCCGGCCACCGGGGCGGCCACGCGCCCGCCCGTGGCCTCGTCGCCGAGGTCGCCACCGCGCTCCACGATGACCGCGATGGCCAGGCGAGGCGCCTCCACGGGCGCATAGCCGATGAACCAGGCGTGCGGCGCACCATCGGGCAACTCGGCGGTGCCCGTCTTGCCGGCCACGGTGACCCCGGGGACGGCCGCCCCCCGGCCGGTCCCGGCCCGGACGACCTCGACCATCATGCGTTCGACGGCCGCCGCCGTGACCGGCGAGACCGCCCGTTTCCATTCGTTGGGGCCGATCCGGCGGATCACCCGGCCGTCGGGGTCCCGGACTTCCTTGGCCACCTTGGGCTCCATCAGCATGCCGTCGTTGGCGATGGCGGCCGCCACCATGGCCATCTGCAGGGGGGTCACCGCCACGTCGCCCTGGCCGATGGCGGCGTTGGCGAAACTGGGCTTGTTCTTGTCGAAGGTCCCCGGCGCCGGCCCGGCGCTGCGGGCCTCCCGCAGGTCGAAGGGGACGTCCTCACCGATGCCGAACGCCTTGGCGCCCTCGGCCAGGCGCTCGCCGAGGTCGAGGCCGAGTTGGGCGAACACGGTGTTGCACGACCGGCGGAAGCTCTCCATCAGGTTGCCGCCGCAGCTGCTGCTGCCGAAGTTGCGCAGCACCTTGTCGGACTGGGGCAGGTCGAGGAAGCGCAGCGACGGGTAGCGGCTCTCGAGGGTGGCCTGGCCGGTCTCGATGGCGGTGGCGGCGGTGACCACCTTGAAGGTGGATCCGGGCGGGTACCTCTCCCGGTAGGCCCGGGCCAGCATCGGGTTGGCGGGGTCGTCGCGGTAGGCGTCGTAGGCCTTTTGCACGTCGCCGGCCTTGTGGGCGGCCAGCGGGCTCGGGTCGTAGCTCGGGAACGACCACAGGGCGAGCACCGCCCCGGAGATCGGGTCGAGCACGGCCACCGACCCCTTCCGGTCGCCGAGGGCCTTCCGAGCCACGTCCTGAGCGGCGGCGGTGATGTTGAGGACCACGTCGCCGGTCGGCTCCTTGCCGATCAGCCAGTCGCCGAGGTTGCGCAGCTTCTGCTCGGTGGAGCGCCCGGCCAGGTCGCGGGTGTAGGCCTCTTCCACACCGCTGGCCCCGAAGGTGAAGGAGAAGAAGCCGCTGACGTGGCCGAACAGCGGCCCGGTGGGATAGGTGCGGAGCTGCTCGAACTCGTCGTCCGTCTGGGTGGAACGGGCCACGATCGTGCCGTCCGGGGTGAGGATGTCGCCGCGGGGCGCGGAGTAGTCGCGCAGCACGGCCCGCACGTTGCGGGGATGGTTGGCCAGCCGGTCGGCGGAGACCACCTGCAGGTAGTTGAGCTGCAGGAACAGCGCCAGGAAGCAGGCGGTCACGACCAGCCCCACGCGCCGGATCTGGGGGTTCATGCCGGTCATGACGGCACCGGGTCGGCCCGGCGGGCCACCTCGTCGGAGATGCGCAGCAGCAGGGCCAGGATCACGAAGTTGGCCAGCAGGGACGAACCCCCGTAGGAGACGAACGGCATGGTGATGCCGGTGAGCGGGATCAGCCGGGTGACGCCGCCCAGGATGATGAACGTCTGGACGCCGAGGATGGTGGTGAGCCCGGCGGCCAGGAGCTTGAGGAAGGGCTGCTCGGCGGCCAGCGCCAGGCGGAAGCCGACCCCGATGAGCAGCACGTACAGAGCCACGACGGCCGTCGTGCCCAGCAGGCCGAGCTCCTCACCGATGGCGGCGAACACGAAGTCGGTCGGGGCGTTGGGGATCTTGCCGGGGCTGCCGAGGCCGAGCCCGGTCCCGGCGAAGCCGCCGGAGCCGAAGGCGAAGAGGGCCTGGACGAGCTGGAAGCCCTGGGTGTCGGACGTGGGCCACGGGTCGAGCCAGGTGGTGACCCGGTCCTGCACGTGGCCGAAGATGGCGTAGGCCACGGTCGCCCCCGCCGCGAACATGGCGGCCCCGATGCCGAGGTAGGCGGCCCGCCCCGTCGCCATGTAGACCATGGCCAGGAACACCGTGAAGAACAGCAGCGACGATCCGAGGTCCTTTTCCCGGACCATCACCATGAGCGAGAAGCCCCAGGCCAGCACCAGCGGGGCCAGGTGCTTGGGGTCGGGCAGCATGAGGGGGCCGAGGCGCCAGGTGCCCACGGCCAGGAGTTCGCGCTTCTCCACCAGGTAGGCGGCCAGGAACAGGACCAGCGTCACCTTGGCGGCCTCGCCCGGTTGGAAGTTGAGCGGGCCGACGCGCACCCACAGCCGGGCGCCGTTGATCTCCCGCCCGATCCCGGGGATCACGGGCAGCATCAGGGCGACGATCCCGATCAGGGCGAAGGTGTAGCGGTAGCGCTCGAGGTCGCGGATCCGGCGGACGACGGCCAGCGTGGCCACGAAGGCACCGATCGACAGGGCGGTCCACAACGACTGGTAGCGGGCCAGCTCCGGGTCGAGGCGGGCGATCACCACGAACCCGATGCCGTTGAGCATGGCGGCGGTGCCGAGCAGCGTGCCGTCCGCCCGCGGCGCGAACCGGCGCACGGCCAGGTGGGCGAGGATCACCAACCCGGCGGCGCCGGCGGCGAAGGGCAGCAGGTCGGTGGGCAACTCGGACTGTTTGGCCAACGACGTGAGGACGTACCCGCCAGCGGCGGCCAGCACGGCCAGCACGACCAGCCCGAGCTCGGTGTTCCGGGCCGCCGAGTTGGTGACGGGTCCACCCAGCTTGAGCTTCACCGGCGGTCACCGGGACCGATGGAGGGTTCGGGGCCGAGCAGGAACGTGGTGGTGGTGGTCGTCGGGTCGGCGAGCTCGGCGGCGGCGATCCGGCTCTCCTCCAGGCGTTCGACGTAGTCCATGGCCTCCGCCCTGCTGGCGAAGCGGTGCCCGCCCTCCAGGTCGGCCTCCTGGGCGGGGGTGAGGTCGGAGGCCCGCAGCTCGCTGCTCTTCTCGACGGTGGGATCCCAGCCGAGCAGGCCGCCGGGGACGCCCCGGAAGAGCGTCACCTGTTCACCGGCCAGGCCCACGTAGTACGTCTTCCGGGCGTACCAGCCGACCGCGCCGACTCCCGCTCCGAACAGCAGGACGACGGGAAGGGACCAGGCCAGCACCCGGCGGAGCCGCTTGCCCCCCGGCCGGCGGTCGCTTCCGGCCGCGGCTACGGGCACAGCCTGGTCACGGGCCGAGGGCTGCGCTTCGGCGGTTTCGGGTCCCTCGGGGTCTGGTTCGTCGGGGTCGGGGTCGGGGTCGGGGCC
>CAZCVW010000241.1:0-5626 GCA_964502185.1 uncultured Burkholderiales bacterium | reverse complement strand
GGTCCGCCTCCCCGGCCAAGGCGGTGGGCGCCGCGACTGGCGCGGCGGGTTGGGGCCCGTCGCCGTCCCGCAGCCGCCGGCGGATCACCTTGAGCGGCAGGTAGTGGTCCCGCTGCTGGAGCAGGATCCAGCGCAGGAGGTCGACGTCCTCGTCGGTGAACTGGCGGTACCCGGCCGGGGTACGTTGCGGATTGATCAGGCCCTGTGCCTCGAGGAAGCGGATCTTGGACACGCTGACGTCGGGGAAGTCGTCCCGGAGTTCCTCCAGGACCTCGCCGATCGGCCGCCCGCTGGCTCGGTTCGCCATCGTCAGCGCCCACCCCCCGACAGGAACACGAGCTTGAACTTCCCGATCTGCAGTTCGTCGCCGTTGGCCAGCGGCGATTCCTCGACCCGGTCCCGGTTGACGTACGTGCCGTTCAGGGATCCGACGTCGGAGAGGATGTAGCCGTCGGCGTGGCGGGTGATCTCGGCGTGGCGGCGCGACACCGTGATGTCGTCCAGGAAGATGTCCGAATCGGGGTGACGGCCCGCCCGGGTGACCTCGGCGTCGAGGATGTACTTGCTGCCGGCGTTGGGGCCCTTCCGGACGACGAGCATGCCTGTCCCCTCCGGAAGGTCGTCGAAGGAGACGGCGAGTTCGTCCTCCAGCTCCCGCTCCTCGGTGGGCGAGAAGACGATGGTCATCGTCGTATCGTCACCGCCCGAAGTGAGGTCGAGGGCGGCGCCGCACGACGAGCAGAAGTTGGATGCCGGGGGGTTGCGGTGGCCGCACTGGTTACAGAACACGGGGCAGAGGGTATCGACGCCCCCCCCGCCGAGCAACAAAACTCTCTACTTCAAGTTGAAGTGCACCGTGAGCAGGGGTTTCTACGCCCCGATGAGGGCTCGGTAGGCGGCCGCATCCATCAAGCCGTCCGCTTCGGACGGGTCCGACAGCTCGACCGCGAAGATCCAACCCTTCCCGTACGGCTCCTCGTTGACGGTCTGCGGGGCGTCGCTCAGCTCCGAGTTGACCTCGACCACCCGTCCCGAGACCGGGGCGAACACCTCGGAGACGGACTTTGTCGACTCGACCTCGCAGCACGACTCCATGGCGGCGACCTGGGAGCCCATCTCGGGAAGGGCCACGTACACCACGTCGCCGAGCGCATCCTGCGCATAGTCGGTGATGCCGACCCGGGCGACCCCGCCCTCGACGCGGACCCACTCGTGCTCGGCCGTGTAGCGCAGCTCGGGAGGAATGTTCATGGCGCCTCTTTAGTCTGAAGGGGACGGGTCACTCTACGGGCTCCGCAACCTCGAAGGACGGGGGTCGGCCCAGCGCCGGGACTCTGACCTCGGTCCGCCGCTCGACCCCGACCTTCACACCCTCGAGGGCGTCGAGGGTGTCGACCGCCCCGCCGGGGATCTTCAGGCCCACCTCGAGCGTGCCCGGGTCCCCGATGGCGACGACGTCGTAGGGCGCCTGTATCTCCTCACCGTCGACCGTGATCACGTCTCGCGAGTCGGAGAAGGCGGTCGCCCCCCCGACCCGGCGGCCGTTCACGGCGATCGCCTCCGCCCCGGCGTCGCGCAACTCCTGCACCAGGTCGAGGAGCAGCTCGAACTCGAAGGACGCCTCCGGGTCGGTGATGCGGACCGTCACCCCGGGGCCGGTGGCGGCGACCACGCCGGCCAGGATCTCGAGCTCCTCCAGCTGACGCTGGCCCGCCTCCCGGGCCAGCTGGTCGCGGGCCGCCGACGACTCGAGGGCGGCGAGCTCGAGGCGCAGCTCGGAGATCTCGTCCCGCAGCGCGGCGCTCTCCTCGTTGAGCGACGAGAAGATGCGGGTGAGGTCCTGCTCGCTCTCCGTCTCGAGCTGCTCGGTCACGACCTGGCGGGCCCGGAACTGAGCGGTGAGCAGGAAGCCGACCAGCGCCACCGACAAGACGACCAGGACCCGCATGGCCATCACCCGCCCGGAGACGGTGGCGAACAGGCCCGGGCCGGCGGGAGCGACGTCAGCCACCGAACACCTGCCGGCGTACGGCCGCCACGTTCTGGAAGATGCGCACGCCGAAGACGACGGCCACGGCGGTGGACAGATCGGCGCCGAGCTGGTCGCCGACCCAGACGAGCAGGACCGCCACCACCGCGTTGGAGACGAACGCGAGCACGAACAGGCGGTCGGAGAACGTCTGCTCCAGGTGCGCCCGCAGGCCGCCGAAGGCGGAGTCGAGCGCGGCGACGACAGCCATGGCGAGGTACCGGGACTGGTCCGGGGAGACGGTCGGCTGGAGGATCAGGGCGACCGCCGCTCCCACCATGAGGCTGGCGAGGACGAGCATCAGGGTTCCTTCGTGCCCGAAGAGACGACTGGGCGGGCCGAGGAGAGTTGCAGAGTACCGAGGTAGCCGGGGACCTCGACCCGGTTCTGCCGGGCGACGTCAAAGCCCAGGCCGTAGTCGTCGACCCAGCGCCGGAAGCGACGGGCCACCTCCGAGCGCTCGAACCGTTCCTGGCCGGAGCCGATCGCCCGGATCCGGTACGGCGGGATGAGGGGCCGGAAGTTGACCGTGATGGTCTGCCCCGCCCCCCGGATCGGCGACGTGGCCACCAGCCGCTGGCCGTTGACGGCGATGGCCTCCGCCCCCGACGCCCACAGCGCATTCACCACCAGTTGAACGTCGACGTCGTGGACGGACAGGGCGGCCTGGTCGCCCGGGTCACGCGTCTGGCGCTTCGAGTCGCTGAGCGTGACCTCCAGACCGGGGCCCTGCATGGGTACGGTGCCGGCCCGGAGCTGGGTGCGCCGGACCCGGCGGGCGTCGTTGGACGACTCGGTCGAAATCCGGTCGCGGGCGGCCAGTACGCGGGTGCGGAGCCGGACGAGTTCGCCTCCCAATTCATCGACATCGCCCTGGCGCTCACGGATCAGACCGACGAGGCCGGCCCGGCGCGACTCGGCGCCCCGCTTGGTGCTCTCCACACCGCTGGCGGCAACCAAGGTGAGGAATCCGGTGATGGCGAAGACCGCGGCCAGCGAGGCCCGGATGCGCACGCGTGTCTTACCCTCCTGCCGCCCGTCCCCCGAGCCCGGGATGCTACCAACGACCTTCAGTGAAGGGCATCACGGATCTGCTGCGCGTACTCCTGGGCGAGCCGGCGGGCGGCCTGGTCGCTGCCCGCCTCGGCCCATACGTGGGTGACCGGCTCCTCCGGGTCGGGCAGGACGAGCGCCCAATCGTCCGGCCCCCCACCGTGCGGATGGAGCACCTTGATCCCGTCCACCAGCACGACTTCGGCGTCCTTGACCCGCTCCAGGATGGTCCGCATCACGGCACCCTTCCGCTCCCAGGGCGTGGCTACCACTTCCTGGGCGATGTGCACCGCCGGCAGTTCCCGGGCGACCGACGAGAGCGAGTGCCCGGTGACGGCGAGCAGGTCGAGCAGCTTGGCCAGGGTGGCCACGGCGTCATAGGCGGGCAGAAAATCGGGCCAGATGAATCCGCCTTCCTGGGAGGCGGCGAAGTCGACCTCGCCCCGGTTGGCCACTTCCATGAGGTGGGCGGCGGACAACTTGGTCCACACGATGGTCGCCCCTCCCCGCTCGGCGATGCGCTCCGCCTCCCGGCTGGCCGCCACCGGCAGCCCGATGCGGGCGCCCGGACGGGCCTCGCTGAGGAGCGCCACCAGGGCGAGGAGCGCCTGGTCGTGGTCGAGAGCGTGTCCCTCGTCGTCGATGATGATGAGCGTCTCCCCGTCCGGATCGAACACGACTCCGAGGTGGCTGCCGGAGGCGCGCACCAGGTGCTCGACCCGGGCCACCCGGGCCCGCAGGTCCTCGACGGCGGACGCGCCCTGAGTGGAGGCGAACGGGTTGATGGACAGCACCTCGGCGCCCATCTTGGCCAGCACGGAGGGGAGGACGACCGAGGCGGCGCCGAAGGAGTAGTCGAGCACGACCTTGAAGCCGACGCTGCGGACGTGGACGGCGTCGATGGACCGCTCCAGGGCGGCCGTGTAGTACTCGATGACCCGGGGCGGATACACGATGTCGCCGATGTCGCCGGCGAAGGCCCGCCGGAAGTCGGCCCGGTAGAGCAGGCGTTCGATCTTGCGCTGGGCCCCCTCGTCGATGTCGGCCCCGGTGGCGCTGAAAAAGCGGATCTCCACGCTGGCCGGGTCGCCGGGCATGAGCCGTACGGTCATCCCCCCCTGGGCCCGCTCCGAGCGGACGTGGAACCGGGTGAGGGGAACGGGTGCGAGCTCGAGGTCCTCGACGTGCACGCCGGACAGGTTGAGCCCGGCTGTCAGCGCCCGCTTGAGCGTACGGGCCACCCGGGACGTGTCCCGGCTGGCGCAGACCACGGCGCCCTTCTTCAGCGTGGTGCCGTAGGCCGAGGCGAGGCGCACGGCCAGTTCGGCGGTGACGTCGACGTTGGCCAGGCCCCGCACGCCGCGGCGGCCGAAGAGCGTGCGGGCCCCCCGGCTCTCCCAGACGATCGACGAGTTCACCACCGCCCCGGACTCGACCGTCTTGAACGGGTAGACCTTCACCCCGGGGTTGACGACGGCCTGGTCGCCGACGAAGCACTCCTCCCCGAGAACGACTCCCTCCTCGGCCCGGGCGCCGTTGCGCAGGTCGCTGTTGCGGCCCACGATGGCGCCCCGGAGCGAGGCGCCGGGACCGACGTAGACGTGGTCGTGGACGATGGAGCGGGAGATGTGGGCGTCGTGCTTCACGACGACGTCGGAGCCGAGCACGGTGTACTCGCCGATGTGGGCGCCCGCCTCCACCCGGCAGTTGTCGCCGATGACGGCCGGCCCGATGATGTGGGCCGCCGGGTCGACGTCGGCGCCTTCCCCCAGCCACACACCGCCGCCGAGGGCGAAGCCGGGCACCTCGATGCCCACCCGCCCGTCGAGCACGTCGTGATGCGCCCGGTGGTAGGCCTCGACGGTGCCGACGTCCTCCCAGTACCCGTCGACCACCAGACCCTGGAGGACCTTGCCCTGCTCCAGGGCGGCGGGGAACACCTCGTCGGAGAAGTCGACGGGGCGCCCCTCCGGGATGAGGTCGAAGATCTCCGGTTCGAGGACATAGATGCCGGTGTTGATGGTGTCGGAGAAGACCTGGCCCCAGGCGGGCTTCTCCAGGAAGCGCTCGATCGTCCCGTCTTCCTTGGTGATCACGATGCCGAACTCGACGGGGTTCTCGACCCGCTTGAGGGCGATAGTGGCCAGGGCCCCGGCCGCCCGGTGGGCCTTCATGACGGCGTTCAGGTCGATGTCGGCCAGGACGTCGCCGGAGACGACCATGAAGGTGTCGTCCAGTTCGGCGGCGGCATTGCGGACGGAGCCCGCCGTGCCGAGGGGGCTCTCCTCGGTGGCGTAGCGCATGCGGACCCCGAGTTCGGAGCCGTCGCCGAAGTAGTTGCGGATGTGCTTGGCCAGGAAGGCCACGGTGACCACGATGTCGTCGAAGCCGTCGAGGGCGAGCCGCCGGACGACGTGCTCCATGAGCGGCCGGTTGACCATGGGCATCATGGGCTTCGGCTGGTTGGAGGTGAGCGGCCGCAGGCGGGTGCCCTCGCCGCCGGCCATCACGACGGCCTTCACGGGCTCACCGTCCCGGCGCGCC
>CAZCVW010000240.1:0-5640 GCA_964502185.1 uncultured Burkholderiales bacterium | reverse complement strand
AGCGGCCCCGCCGGCCCATGACCAGGCTCAGGACCAGGCCGACGGACACCCATCCCGCCAGACCGAGCGTCAGTACCAGTTCCGTCGACATCGATCTACCTCCTGGGCACGAAGTTGCTGGGTTTGATCCTCCTCGCGTGGGTACCGGCCCATCCAGGGTCAAACGGGCCTGACCAGGGGGACCTTCGGCCCTGTCCCGGCCGGGGCGGCGTCCACGTTCGAACGGATCGGGCAGGCGGTCACAGGCTGGCGGCTCGCGGATCCTCGGACGACCCACGGATCAGTAGCTGCATCCGGCCGGCGATCGCGGGCGGAAGCGACGATTGCTATTCCGGAGCCGGCCGTGTTCGGTTCTGACGCTGGGCCGTCGCGATCAGGGTGGGCAGCACGGCCAGGTCCTTCGGACGGCCGGCGGCCCGCTTCGACCGTATGACGTCTTCGAGGCTCGCCACCCGGGCCGGGACATCACCTATGGCCAATGTGACCGCCCCGCGCTCCAGGTCGTTGAACCCTTTCGTCCCGGATGGCTCGGATGTCCTCGGTCTTGCGGATGGGAGCACCATGGAGCTGGGCGGCGAAGGCGCCGATGACGACGTAGTCGACCTCGTGGCGGTTCAGGGCCTCGACGATACGGGGGGCGTAAAGGACCGGTGGCGCGCCGGCGTCACTCACGCGAGACGGGCCGCGGCCGCCCGGACGAACTCCTGCTCAGCCTCGTCCCGTCGCCGCCGTTCCTCCTCAGGCAGTTGGGCCCGCTGCCAAGCAAGGCTGGCGTCGTGGTCGGCGGCGGGAACGAGATGGAGGCGCAGCTCGAAGCCGGCGGCCTCAAGGAGCCGCAGCAACGTCGGCAACGTCGGCTCCCGACGCCCGCGCTCGTAGGCGGCGATCATCGACTGCGGCACACCAGCACGCTGCGCCAGCTCCCGCTGGGAGATCCCCGCGTCCATGCGCGCCAAGCGCAGCAGGCCCCCGGCGACGGAACTGGGAAGCGGTACCCCCGTCTTGCCCATCGCCTCGGATGATATCTCATTGTATGTCGAACTTATTCGCGATCGGTGGTGGCGAGCTTTGCCCTCATTGGCGTCGGGCCACGATGCGACAATTGAACCGTGGCTCTCATGGTGGTGTGCGCGCTGCTCGTCCTCGTCGGCGTCGCCGCCGTCGCCGCCTGGGGTGCGCTCTCCTTGGAGCCGATCGCACGGTCGCCCTCGACCACGGCCGGGCAGCGCTATCTCTGGAACGTCACGGTGGCCGTCGCCGCCGGCCTCGGCTCCGGGGTCCTCATGGCCGGCGCCGGCGGACGGCTGGCGATGCGCCTCCTCGCGGCCACCGCTGGGGACGGCGCCCAGGGGAGGGTCACCGAGGCGGACGAGATCGTGGGCCGCATCACCACCGGCGGGACGATCGGGTTCGTCATCTTCGTCGGCTTGTTCTTCGGCTTCGCCACCGGCGTGCTCTACATGCTCGTCCGGCGCTGGCTGCCCGCCGGCCGCTCCGGCGGGCTGGTCTACGGGGCGCTGCTGCTCGTGGTCGCAGGCACCCGCATCGACCCGCTCCGGTCGGAGAACCCGGACTTCGACATCGTCGGCCCCGGATGGGTCGCCCTGGTGGTCTTCGCCGCCCTCGTCGTGACGCACGGGATGCTCGTCGCCGCCCTGGCGGCCCGGTTCAGCCGGGCGCTCCGGCCGTTCACCCGCTCGCGCTCCGCAGTGGCCTACGCCCCCCTGGCCCTGCTCCTCCCCGTCTTCCCGGCGCTCCTGGCTCTCGCCGCCGTGGGCGCCGTCACCGTCGCCGTCAGCCGGGCCAACCCGAGGGTGGGAGAGGAGGGCATCGCCGAGCGGGCGGTCGGCCCCCGAACGCTCGTCGCCGGACGGGCCGTCCTCGTCGCCGCCGCTCTGATTTCCCTCCCCGGATTCGTGTCGGCCGTGGCCCACATCGCCGGCCGCGGCTAGAGGCTCGGGGCCAGCTCGCCCGTACCCGCCCGACAACGACTGGGCGTCACCAGCCCGTCGGCCGGTAGCAGTCCTTGAGGGACTGGCCGTAGACGTGCTGTCCGGTGTTGAACCCGGAGATCTTCGGGGAAATGAGCCACATCCGGGCCAAAGCGCCGGCCGCCCACACTCTTCGTGTTCCTACTTCGCGGCCCGGCCCGGTATTTTAGTTGTATCAGCGAACAAACCGTCCCCATGCGTCACAACACCGCGAGCCCACTGGCCTGTTGTCCGCGGTGCCACAAGGCCGAGTTGGCCGGGCGGGCCAGAAAGCGTCCCGTGTTCCGGTACGACAAGGCTTCCGACGCCGAGGGCTCCTACCAGGTCTTCCACGGCGACCATCACGTGGCCACGGTCAACCGCCTGCGGGCCGCTGGTCCGACCGCCTACAAGGTCCTCGTGCAGTGGGACGACCCCGGCGATGAGGAACTCGGGGCCGGTTCGCTCCGCGACGCCCGCGTGGTCGCCGAAGAGGCGTACATCGCCGTCTGGCGTGAGGGCCGCTACACGGCCCGCGGGCCGGTCCGCGACCTGTAAGTCACGAGCGGGGTTCCTTTCGCTCGTACCACAGGCCGTAGCGCCCCTTGAGGCACGTCGTCACCGACGGGTGAGACGGCTCGGTGTCGATGGCCACCTCGGCCGAAAAGCCATGGGCGGTGACGTGCACGACGAAGGCGCCGGCGGCGGGGGAGTAGGAGGCCAGGGCGGCCTGCTCGGGCGTCGGATAACCGCTCTCCCGGAGGCCCGGCCTGGCTTGCTCCATGAGGCCAGCGTACGCCCCCCGGCGCGACTCGGATGTCGGGTGCTGAGCACTATTCACTGAGGTTGCGCCTCCTGAGGTAGGTCAACAGGTCGTCGTAGGCACCGTCGCTGTTGTCGTAGAGGGCGTAGTTCTTGGCTGTCTCCAGCCATGGTTTGGTGCTGGGCGACACTTCCCGAAGGGCCCGTTCGAAGTCGGACGGCGCGATGGGGCGGGTGTCGCCGGTCAGGACGGCGTGCTCCAGCGCGTACTCGGCGGCGGTCTCGCACAGGTGGCGCAGGTCGGCCCCCGAACAGCCGTCGGTGGCATCGGCCAGGCCTTCCCGGTCGACGTCGCCGACGGGCCGGTCCTTCAGGTGGTAGCGGAGGATGGCGTCCCGGGCCGGACGGTCGGGGGGCAGCACGAGGACCAGGCGGTCGAACCGACCCGGGCGGCGCAGGGCCAGGTCCACGTCCCACGGCCGATTGGTGGCACCGAGGACGAAGACCCCGTCGTTGTTCTCAGCCACGCCGTCGAGTTCGGTGAGGAGTTGCACGACGACGTTGCGGCCGGCCGACCGGGTGAGGTTGGCCCGGCTCTGGCCGAGGGCGTCGACCTCGTCGAGGAACACGACGCAGGGCGCCCGCCGCCGGGCTGAGGCGAAGATCTCATGCAGGTTCTTCTCGCTGTTGCCGAGCCACATGTCGAGCACGTCGTGCAGCCCGACGGAGATGAAGCCGGCGCCGAGCTCCCCGGCCACCGCCCGGGCCAGAAAGGTCTTGCCGCAACCGGGCGGGCCGTAGAGGAGCAGCCCGCCGCCCAGCGACTTGCCGTACATCTCCCGCAGCTTCGGGTTGCGGACGGGCCCGAGGAAGGCGAGCTCGAGGCGCCGCTTCACTTCCCGCAGCCCGCCGACGTCGGCCAGGGTCACGGCCGGGCGGCCGGCCGAGTCCGATTCGTCGAGGACCTCACGGAGGAAATCGTCGAGGTCCTCCTCGCTGTAGGTCATCTCGGCGTCGGCGGCGGCGTCGATGGCGAGGCCTGCGAGGGCGGAGTGCAGCCGCCGGTAGCCCGCCGCCCGACCTGGGTCGCCCAGCGCCCCGGCCGCCATGGCCGCCTGTTCGAGGGCACCCAGGTTGTCGGGCTCCTGCTCCAGGACCACGGCGCAGTGATCGAGGCACGGCCCCGGTTGGCCGTCCAGGAATAGGAGGTTGGCCAGGTGCAGCCGCAGCGCCAGGTTGCCGGGCGCAGCCGCCACGGCCGAGGCCACGCCGATGATCACATCCGGGTTGATCTGCACAGAAGGTGTAATTCGGGACGAGTCGCCCAAACCCCTTTTGCGCCAAGGACGGGCGCGTTTGGGCCTCCTCTGATTTATCTCATTGCTGTGAGCGCGCAAAAAGCGCGCTGAGAACAACGAGATTTCTGAAGCCGGAGGGATGCCGTTGTCCTCGGCGCGCGCCGGGCGGCGCTTTAGTCCGTTTTGAGGGAGAAAGCCCCGGATTTCAGGGAGAAAGCACAGAAGCCGCTGGCCAGCCCGATGCGCCGCTCGAGGCGCAGCCCGCTCCGCTCGAACAGGGCGGCGAACTGCGCCTCGGTCCGCTCCCGGCCCGACGCCAGGACCAGCATGAGCAGGTCGCTGGCGGCCACGAACTCGTCGCGGGGCGTCTCGGACAGGACGTTCTCGACGACCAGCGCCCGGCCGTCGGGCCCGAGCCCAGCGGCCACGCGCCGGAGCAGTGTCACCGCCTCCTCGTCGTCCCAGTCGTGGACGATGGCCAGGAGCAGGTACCGGTCGCAGCCGCCGGGCACCTCGTCGAAGAAGCTGCCGGGATGCAACCGGCACCGGGCCGCCAGGTCGCCCGACGACAGCCGGGGCCGGGCGGCGGCGACCACCTCGGGGAGGTCCACCAGCACGCCCTCCAGCGTGGGATTGCGGTCGAGCAGGTACTCGAGCACGGCCCCGGTGCCGCCGCCGACGTCGCACACGCGGCTGACTCCTGACCAGTCGAGGGCATGGTCGAGCGCCACCGCCTGGAGCGTGGCGCCGGCCCGCATCGCCTCGTCGAAGACCCGGCCGGCCTCGGGCCGGACCCGGTGGACGAACTCGAAGAAGGGGTGGCCGGTGGCGGCTTCGAGGCCGCTGCGCCCGCCCCGGACGGGGGCGTCGAGATGCCGCCAGGCGTCCCAGAACCAGTCGCTCCCGGCGAACTCCACCCAGCCCCGCCAGGAGTTGCGGCCGTCGGCCCGCAGCGCCTGAGTCACCCCGTTGGCCGAGTAACGGCCCCGCCGGTCCTGGCGCAGGAACCCACGGCCGGCGGCGTAGCGCAGCACCCGGTCGAGGGCGTGGGGGTCGCTGCCGGTCGCGGCGGCCAGTTCGTCCACCCCGCACGGGCGCTCCAGCCGTTCCGGCAGCCCCAACTCGACGAGCAGGCCGAGGACCCGGTTGTCGAACAGCCCGAAGAGGGCTTCCAGGATCCGGACCGGCGGCGGTACCGCCGAGCGATGCGCCCGCCCGATGGTCGTACGGGCCCGGTTGACGAGGCGCGTCAGGCCAGGCGGAGGCAGCACCGGCACACCCATGAGCTCGGTCAACTCGGCCGCTCGGCCCATGAGATTGGCCTGCTTCAGGGCTCGCGGGAAGTTCATGGTTGCCAGCCTCCCGCACTCGGCTGGATCGGGCATGCTGGCGCTCTATGGGACCGGGTCTCACACCTCGAGAGTGACGATCTTCTCACTCGACGTGAACCGGACAGAACGGGCGCAGCCTGACGCGGCCTAGCTCAATCTGACTACTCCGCCTGTCGATACGGACGCGGTGAGAGGCGCTCTGAAGCGGATTCTGGTGGCGGCGGCGCTGGTGGTGGTCGCCTCGGCGCCGGGCGGGCTGCCCGCCGGCGGCGCCGACGA
>CAZCVW010000239.1:0-5664 GCA_964502185.1 uncultured Burkholderiales bacterium | reverse complement strand
CAGCACGCGGATGCGCACGTCGCCGGGCGCCACCGCCGGGCCCGCCGCCGCCGAGGTGGCCGGGGCCGGCGTCTCCACCCTCAACCGGGCCACCACCGCTTCGGTGTCGGCGTTCGTCCGCAGCCCGGCACCCACCGTCCGGGTCGGGAGGGCGATCATCTCGACCCCGGCGGGGCCGACCGGCCGGAAGGCCTGCACGAGGCGGAGGGCGTCACGCACCGAGAAGCCCGAGTCGACGGTGAGATTGGCCAGGGCGGCGTCGGCCAGCCGGTTGGCCCGGAGCGGGTTGAGCGCCCCCTTGCGGATGGCCTGGGCCATCAGCCGGCGGATGAACTCCTGCTGGCGGTCGATGCGGCCGATGTCGCCGGTGGGGTCCGTCCGCCACTTCCCGGCCTCGTAGTAGGTGAAGGCCCGGGATCGGACCCAGGCCAGCGCCTGGGTGCCGTCGAGGGTGACACAGCCGGGCGTCTTGATCTCGAGGCCGGTCTTGCGGTCCCGGACCGGGGAGGGCACGTACATGCGCACACCGCCCAGGGCGTCGACCATGCTGCGGAACCCGCCGAAGTCGAGTTCGAGGTAGTGGTTGACGGGGAGGTTGAAGTTCGTGCGGATCACGTCGACGACGCCCTGGGGGCCCTTCTCGAAGGCCTCGTTGATGCGGTGCAGGCCCTTGCGGCCGGGGTGGGTGACGTAGAGGTCCCGGGGAAAGGACACGAGCAGACCCCGGCCCGATTTCGGTTCGACGTGGGCGACGATGATGGCGTCGGCCCGCTGCCCGCCCACGTCACCGGTGTCGCCGAAGCTGGCTTCGTCCGCCTCGTCGCTCACGAAGGCCCGGGAGTCGGAGCCGAGGATCAGGAAGTTGATCGCCCCCGGCAGGTTGGCGTCGAGGTCGACGTCGACGTCCTTCGCCCGGGTGAGCTTGTGGTCGAGGTACCACGAACCGCCGACCAGCCCGCCGGCCGTCATCGTGCTCACCAGGACCAGCCCGAGCAGGTAGCGCCACAGGAAGGCGCGGAGGGAAGACGGAAACATGCTGCTCAAGGTAGAGGCCAGCCTACCGGCCCAGGGGATCGGCCCAGGGGATCGCCCCCCGGGAACGGCCGGGACGACGGTGCCGGTAGCCTCGCCCAGCGATGGCCGATCCCGCCCTCCTCACCTCCGTGCTCGGCGCCCTGTCGCCGGACCTCGATCTTGCCGTCGTCCGGCGGGACGGCCAGTGGGTCGTGGGCGTCGCTCCCGAGCAGACGGTCACCGCTTCGGGGCCGGCCGCCCTCGGTGCCCTGGACCGCCTCGGGGGCGGATGGTGGGCGGGCTTCTGCTCCTACGACCTCGGCCGCTCGGTGGAGCGCGTCGTGCGGCGCCGGCCCGACGACCTCGGCCTGCCGGACGTGGCCCTGGCCCGCTTCGATACGCGGTTGGTCTTCGGACCGGTCGGGCCCCGGATCGAAGGTGCCCGGATCGAAGGGGCCTGGATCGAAGGTGACGGCGCGAGCCGGGCGTTACTCGAAACCGCGCTGCGCAGGGCGCAGGCGGGATCCGTCCCCGAACCCGCCGGGCCGGTTGGCCTCGGGCCCTGGACGTCCAGCCTGGACCGCGGCGCCTACGAGGCGGGCGTCGGGGCCATCGTCGCCCTCATCGAAGCGGGCGAGTGTTACCAGGTGAACCTCACCCGCCGGCTGCGCAGTGAGCGGCCGGCCGACCCCGTGGCCCTCTTCGCCGCCCTGGCCCGCCACAACCCTGCGCCTCACGCGGCCCTGATTCGCTTTGGGGACATCGCCGTCGTGTCCGCCTCGCCGGAGGAGTTTCTCCGCCGGCGGGGCGACCGGGTGGAGACCCGGCCCGTCAAGGGCACCGGCCGGGCCGGCGCCGCCCTGGCCCGCAGCGCCAAGGACCGGGCCGAGAACGTGATGATCACCGACCTGGCCCGCAACGACCTCGGCCGGGTGTGCCGGTACGGCTCGGTGGACGTGCCTTCCCTCTGCGCCCCGGAAGCCCATCCGGGGCTCTGGCACCTCGTCTCCACCGTCCGGGGCCGCCTCCGGGAGGGCGTCGGCACCGGCGACCTGATCCGGGCCACCTTCCCGCCCGCTTCGGTCACCGGCGCCCCGAAGCCCCGGGTTCTCCAAGCCATCGAAGACCTCGAACCGGTGGTGCGGGGCGTCTACTGCGGCGCCGTCGGTTGGATCGACGACGACCGGTCGGCCCTCGACCTGAACGTGGCCATCCGCACCTTCCTGGTCACCGGTTCGGCCACCTACCTCTCGGCGGGCGGTGGGATCGTGGCCGATTCCGATCCGGCCGCCGAGTGGGCCGAGACCGCCCTGAAGGCGGCCCGGTTGCTGGCCGCCGCGGGCGACGGGCTGCTGGTGGCGATGTGAACGGTGCGCCGTAAATGGTGACGGCGTGAACGGCCTGAACGTGTGGGTCGACGGGTACGTCGTGGACGCCGGCGGCGGCGTCGTGTCGCCGTTCGACCACGGCCTCCTCACCGGCGACGGGGTGTTCGAGACGCTGCGGGTCTACGACGGGCGCCCCTTCGCCTGGACCCGGCACTACGACCGCCTGTGCCACTCGGCGGCCGGTCTCGGACTGGCCGTCCGGCCGAGCGAGGAGCTGGCCGCCGCCTCCGAGGCCGTCCTCGCCTCCAACGAGCTGACCGAGGCCCGGCTCCGCATCACGGTGACCGGCGGTGTGGCCCCACTCGGTTCCGACCGCGGCAGGGCTTCTCCCATGACCATCGTGGCCGCCATGCCTCTCGCCCCCCGGGCCGATTCGGTGGCGGTCATCACCGTGCCGTGGCCCCGCAACGAACGGGGCGCGCTGGCGGGATTGAAGACCATCTCCTACGGCGAGAACGTCCGCGCCCTGGCCGTGGCCGCCGACGCCGGAGCCGGCGAGGCGATCTTCGCCAACACCAAGGGCGAGCTGTGCGAGGGAACCGGGACGAACGTGTTTCTCGTCCGCGACGGCCGCCTGCTCACGCCGCCGGGGTCGTCGGGGTGTCTGCTGGGCGTGACCCGGGCGTTGGTGCTGGAGCTCGCCGTGGCGCTCGGCATCGACGCGGCGGAGGAGGACCTGCCCCTCTCGGCGCTGGCCGAGGCCGACGAGGCGTTCCTCAGCTCGTCGACGCGCGAGGTGCAGGCCGTCTCGGCGGTGGACGGGCGGGCGTTGCCGGTCGCCCCCGGGCCGGTCACCGTCAAGCTGGCCGAGGCGTTCCCGGCGCTGGTCGCCCGCTCAATCGACCCCTGACGGGTTTCGCGGTCACGAATGCCCAATTATCGGGCATTCGTGACCGCGAAATCATGGCGGGGGAATCAGGCGGGGCGGAGGTGGACGACGTCGCCGGCGCTGACCGCGGTGTGGCCGCCACCGTCGTCGACCACCACCAGCTGGCCGTTCCAGGCCAGGTGGTTGGCCACGCCCTCGAGGACGCCGCCCGACATCTCCACCCGCACCCGCCGCCCGAGCGTCGCCGAATCGGCCCGGTAGGCGGCCAGCAGCTCCTCCTTGGCCCCCGCCCTGAACACCCCCGCATACCGCGACTCCAGCGCTTCTAAGAAACACGTCAGCAGCTCGACCCGATCCACCGGCCGGCCGGCCACCTCCTCACACGACGTCGCCGAGTCCGCCAGCTCCCCGGGGTACGCCCCGGCCGCCACGTTGAAGCCGATGCCGACCACGAGTGGAGTCTCGCCGCCACCGGTCGTCGTCTCGGCCAGCATCCCGGCCAGCTTCTTGTCGTCGACGACCAAATCGTTGGGCCACTTGAGGCCCGGGCGAAAGCCGGCGGCCCGGTCGACGGCGTCGACGGCGGCGAGGCCGGCGGCGATCGTGACCAGGGGCATGCTGGCGGGGGACAGGCCCGGGCGGAGCAGGACCGACACGAGCAGGGCCGTGCCCGGCGCCGCCGACCACGTGCGGCCGAGACGGCCCCGCCCGGCGGTCTGGTGGTCGGCCACGGCCACGACACCCTCGGGGCCGCCCATACGACCTTCGGCCAGCAGTTCGGCGTTGGTAGAGTCGATCTCGGGAAAGATGCGCACCTCGGTGAACCGGGTGCGGGCCAGGCGCGCCCGGTCGATCTCCCAAGTCGACGCCTCTGAAGTCACGGACCGTAGGATAAGGCCTCTCATGGCGCCTCTTCCCGAGAAGGTCCTCATCGCCAACCGCGGCGAGATTGCCGTGCGCGTGATGCGCACGTGCCGCGAGTTGGGCATCCGCAGTGTCGCGGTCTACTCCGAGGTCGACCGTGACGCGCTCCACGTGCGTCACGCCGACGAAGCGTACGCCCTCCCGGGCCAGACGGCGGCCGAGAGCTACCTCAACACGGCCGCCATCCTCGACGCCATCACGCGCTCGGGGGCGCAGGCCGTCCACCCGGGTTACGGCTTCTTCTCGGAGAACGCCGACTTCGCCCGGGCGGTCACCGAGGCCGGTGTCATCTGGATCGGGCCGCCCCCCGAGGCGATCGAGCTCATGGGCGACAAGATCACCTCCCGGCGCACCGCGTCGGCGGCCGGCGTGCCGGGCGTACCCGGCACCATGGACCCGCTCGAGTCGCCCGACGAGGTCATCGAGTTCGCCCGGGTCCACGGCTACCCGGTGGCCATCAAAGCCGCCTTCGGCGGCGGCGGGCGCGGCCTCAAGGTCGTCCACGACGAGAAGTCGGTGCCGGAGGCCATGGACTCGGCCCGCCGGGAGGCGCAGGCCTACTTCGGCCGCCCCGAGGTCTACGTGGAGCGCTACCTGGAGCGCCCCCGCCACGTCGAGGTGCAGATCTTCTGCGACACCCATGGCAATGCCGCCTTCCTGGGTGAGCGCGACTGCTCGGTGCAGCGCCGCCACCAGAAGCTCATCGAGGAGAGCCCCGCCTTCGGCCTCTCCGAGGAGACGCGCCAGTCGATGGGCAAGGCGGCCCTCGAAGTGGCCGGCGCCTGCGGTTACGTCAACGCCGGGACCGTCGAGTTCCTCTATCAGGACGGCGAGTTCTATTTCCTGGAGACCAACACCCGCCTACAGGTCGAGCACTGCGTCACCGAAGCCGTCACCGGGATCGACCTTGTGGCCGAGCAGCTGAGCGTGGCGGCCGGGAACCCCCTGTCGTTCACGCAGAACTCGATCGAACGCCGGGGTCACGCCATCGAGTGCCGCATCAACGCCGAGGACCCGGCCAAGGGGTTCCTGCCCGCCCCCGGCCTGATCACCAAGTTCAACCGGCCGGACGGGTTCGGGGTGCGGGTCGACGCCGGCTACGACGCCGGCCTGGCCGTGTCGCAGTACTACGACAACCTGATGGCCAAGCTGATCACGTGGGGCCCGGACCGCGACTCGGCCCGCCGGAGGATGCTCCGGGCGCTGCACGAGTTCGAGATCGAGGGCGTGCCGTCCACGATCCCGGCCCACGTCGCCCTGATCGACCACCCGGATTTCATCGAGGGCCGCCACTCGACGAAGTGGCTGGAGCACGAGAACCCGCTGCCCGCCGAGGTTCTGGAGACAGCGGCCCTAGCCACGACGACCCCCGAAGGCGAAACCCTCTCCGCCCGGACCGTGCCGGTCGAGGTCGACGGGCGCCGGTTCGACGTGAAGGTGTGGCTGCCCGAAGGCCCGCCGGTTTCGGCGGGCACGGCGGAAACCGCCGGCCGGGCCCGTCCCAACCGG
>CAZCVW010000238.1:0-5664 GCA_964502185.1 uncultured Burkholderiales bacterium | reverse complement strand
CCAGGTGGGGAACTTCCCGCCGCTGTGGTCGGAGTGGAACGGGAAGTACCGCGACACCGTGCGGGATTTTTGGCGGGGCGAGGACGCCGCCCTCCCCGAATTCGCCTCCCGCCTCACCGGTTCGTCGGACCTCTACCAGGGCGACGGCCGCCGCCCCTCGGCCAGCGTGAACTTCATCACCGCCCACGACGGCTTCACGCTGCGCGACCTCGTCTCCTACAACGAGAAGCACAACGACGCCAACGGCGAAGACAACAACGACGGCGAGAACCACAACCGATCATGGAACCACGGCGCGGAAGGCGAGACCGACGACGGGGAGATCAATGCGCTCCGGCGGCGCCAGCAGCGCAACTTCCTCACCACCCTGTTCCTCTCCCAGGGCGTCCCCATGCTCCTGGCCGGCGACGAGATGGGCCGCACCCAGGGGGGGAACAATAACGCCTACAGCCAGGACAACGAGGTCTCCTTCCTCGACTGGAGCCTCCTCGAGGACTACCCCGACCTCCTCGCCCTGACCGCCCGCCTGGCCGAATTCCGCAAGGCCCACCCGGTCTTCCGCCGGCGCCGCTTCTTCCATGGCCGCCCGATCCGGGGGACGGGCGTGCCCGGGGCCGGGGGTGTCCCCGAGACGAAGGACATCGGCTGGTTCTCCCCCGACGGCAGCGAGATGTCCGACGAGGACTGGAACTCGGGCTTCGCCAAGTCGGTGGGCGTGTTCCTGAACGGGTTGGCCCTCCCCGACCCCGACCCCCGGGGCGAGCGGATCGTCGACGACAGCTTCCTCATGCTGTTCAACGCCCACCACGAGAAGATCGGCTTCACGATTCCGAAGCTGGGTGAGCGGTGGGTGGTCGTGCTCGACACCGACGACCTGCGATTGCTGCAGCCGGAAACCGGGACCACCTCGACGGTGACATCCACGGTGGCCTGGGAACCCGGTTGGGGCGAGGGCGAGCCGGTGAAGCCGGGCGACCAGATCGAGGTGGGAGGACGTTCGATCGTCGTGCTCCGTAGCGTCGAATGAGGGCTCCGGGCTCCACCTACCGCATCCAGCTCCAACCGGCCTTCGGGTTCGACGACGCGGCCGCCATCGCCGGGTACCTGGCCCGCCTCGGCGTGACCCACCTCTACGCCTCCCCCTACCTGCAGGCGGCCCCGGGGTCGACGCACGGCTACGACGTGATCGACCACACCCGGGTGAACAACGAACTGGGTGGCCCGAGCGCCCACGAGCGGATGGGCACGGCCCTAAAGGAATCCGGCCTGGGTCAGGTCCTCGACATCGTCCCCAACCACATGGCGGTGGTGACCGGCAACGCCTGGTGGTGGGACGTACTCGAGAACGGCCCGTCCAGCCAGTACGCCTCCTACTTCGACGTCGACTGGGACCCGCCCGAGGGCAAGCTGCGCAACACCGTGCTGATGCCGATCCTCGGCGACCACTACGGCCGGGTGCTGGAGGCGGGCGAGATCACGCTCCGGCGCGAGGGCGCCGCCTTCACCTTCCACTACTACGACCACGTCGTCCCGGTGGCGCCGCGCTCGCTCGACGACCTCCTGGCCGCGGCGGCCGCCCACTGCGACTCCGACGAACTGGAGAGCCTGGCCAGCGCCTTCGGCCGCCTGCCGCCGTCGTGGCTGACCGACCGGGAGAGCGTCCGGGAACGCCACCGCGACAAGGAGGTGCTGCGCGACCGACTGGCCCGCCTCGTCGAGGAGTCGACTGGCACTTCGGGGGACACCCCCGGACCCCCGGGCGTCGGCGAGGCGATCGACGCCGAGATCGCCCGCCTCAACCAGGACGCCGACGCCCTCGACGCCCTGCTCGAGCGGCAGAACTACCGGCTGGCCTTCTGGCGCATCGCCGGCCGGGAACTCGACTACCGGCGCTTCTTCGACATCAACACGCTGGCCGCCCTGCGGGTGGAGGACGAGGCCGTCTTCTCCGACACCCACGCGCTCGTGTTGAACTGGGTCCGGGCCGGTCTCGTCGACGGGCTGCGCATCGACCATCCCGACGGGCTGCGTGACCCCGAGGGGTATCTCCGCCGCCTGCAACAGGAGACGCCCGACGGCACCTGGGTGGTGGTCGAGAAGATTCTCGAACCGGGTGAACGGCTTCCGCGCTGGCCGGCAGCCGGCACCACCGGCTACGAGTTCGCCACGCTGGCCACCGGTGTCCTCGTGGACCCAGCGGGCGAGACATCGCTGACCGGCGCCTACACGGCCTTCTCGAAGGCCGACGCCGACTGGGCGGAGGTTGTGCTGGCCAAGAAGCACCTCGTCATCCGGGAGGTGCTCTCGGCCGAGGTGAGCCGGCTCACCGCGCTCGCCGTCCAGGTTTGCGAACGCCACCGCCGCTACCGCGACTACACCCGCCACGAGCTGAACGAGTCGCTCCGGGAGGTCATCGCCGCCTTCCCCGTCTACCGCACCTACGTCGTGCCGGGGACGCCCCCGTCGCCCGACGACGTCGCCCACGTCGCCGAAGCGGTGAAGGCGGCCGCGGAGCGCCGGGGTGACCTCGGCGCCGAACTCCTCGAGTTCATCGGCGACCTGATGCTGGGCCGCCACCGGGGCGAGGTGGAAGACGAACTGGTGGCCCGCACCCAGCAGGTCACCGGGCCGGTGATGGCCAAGGGCGTGGAGGACACCGCCTTCTACTGCTACAACCGGCTTGCCGCTCTGAACGAGGTGGGCGGCAACCCGGGCCGGTTCGGTGTCTCGGTGGACGACTTCCACCACGCCAACGAAACGGCGCAGGGCGAGTGGCCCCATACCATGCTCACGCTGTCGACCCACGACACGAAGCGGTCGGCCGACGTCCGGGCCCGCCTCGCCCTGCTCTCCGAGATCCCCGGGCGGTTCGCCGAAGCGGTGGCCGAATGGGCCTCGCACAACAAGCAGCACCGGACGGGACCCGATCTCCCCGACCGGAACATCGAGTGGTTGCTGTACCAGACGCTGATGGGCGCCTGGCCACTCACCGTCGAGCGGGCCGTGGCCTATATCGAGAAGGCGTCCAAGGAAGCCAAGGAACACACCAGCTGGATCGACCCCGATCCGGCCTACGACGAGGCGCTGCGCCGCTTCGTGGAAGGGGCGCTGCGCGACCCGGAGTTCCTCGCCTCCCTGGCGCGCTTCACCGCCCCGCTGGTCGAGCCCGGCCGGGTGAACTCGCTGGCCCAGACGCTCCTCGAGCTCACGTCGCCCGGCGTGCCCGACCTGTACCAGGGCTCGGAGCTGTGGGATCTGTCCCTGGTGGATCCGGACAACCGCCGTCCCGTCGACTTCGCCTTGAGGGCCCGCCTGCTCGACGAGGTGGAGGCCGGGCTGTCCCCCGCCGACGCCTGGGCCCGGCCGGACGAGGGCCGGCCCAAACTGCTGCTCACCAAGCGGGCCCTCGACCTGCGCCGTCGCCGGCCCGAGTGCTTCGGGGCCGAAGGCGCCTACTGGCCGCTGGCCGCGCAGGGGCCCAAGGCGGCCCACGTCGTCTCCTTCGCCCGGTCCGGGGCCGTGCTCACCGTCGTCCCCCGGCTCGTCTTAAGCCTCGCCGGCGAGTGGGGCGACACGACGCTCACCCTCCCGCCCGGCACCTGGCTGGACAGTCTCGACGGCTCCCGCACGGTCGCACGCACGGTCGAAGGAACGATGAGCGTGGCCGAGCTCCTCGCCCCGTTCCCCGTCGCCCTCCTGGAGCGCGCCCCATGACCGTGTTCTCTGTATGGGCGCCGCAGGCCCGGGAAGTTGCCCTTGTCATCGAGGACACCCCCCATGAGATGCGGCCCGACAGTTCAATGAATCAGCCGAACGGCGGGTGGTGGCGGGCGTCGGTGCACGCCGCCGGAGCGGGCACCGACTACCGGTTCTCGCTCGACGGCGGCCCGGCGCTCCCCGACCCCCGCTCGCCCTACCAGCCCGAAGGCGTGCACGGTCCGTCCCGGGTGGTCGACCACACCGCCTTCGACTGGACCGACCACGAGTGGAGAGGGCCCACCCCGCTGGCGTCGGGCCTCATCTACGAACTCCACATAGGGACCTTCACCCCCGAGGGCACCTTCGCCTCCGCCGCCCTGCGGCTGCCCCACCTCGCCGCCTTGGGCGTCACCCACGTCGAACTGCTGCCGGTGGTGGAGTTTCCCGGCACCCGGGGGTGGGGTTACGACGGCGTCGACCTCTACGCCCCCCACCACGCCTACGGCGGCCCGGTCGGGTTCAAGCGCTTCGTCGACGCCTGCCATGCCCAGGGTCTCGGCGTGATCCTCGACGTCGTCTACAACCACCTCGGACCGGACGGGAACTACCTCGGCGCCTACGGCCCCTACTTCACCGACAAGTACGCCACACCGTGGGGCCAGGCCGTCAACTTCGACGGGCCCGACTCCGACGAGGTCCGCAACTTCGTCTGCGACAACGCCTGCATGTGGCTGCGGGACTACCACGTGGACGGGCTGCGGCTCGACGCCGTCCACGCCATCCTCGACACCTCGTCCCTCCACCTCCTCGAGGAACTGGCGACCCGCGTCGAAGAACTGTCGACCATCATCGGCCGCCACGTGTTCGTCACCGCCGAGAGCGACCTGAACGACCCCCGCCTGGTCCGCTCCAAGGAGGTGGGGGGCGACGGCCTCGACGCCGTCTGGAACGACGACTTCCACCACGCCGTCCACGCCGTGCTGACCGGCGAGCAGACCGGTTACTACGAGGACTTCGGGAGCCTGGCCCACCTGTCCGCCTGCTTCGAGCGAGCCTTCGCCTACGACGGCCGCTACTCGCCCCACCGCCGCCGGCGCCACGGCCGGCCCATCACCGGCCTGCCGGGCACCCGCTTCATCTCCTTCGTGCAGAACCACGACCAGATCGGGAACCGGGCCCAGGGCGAGCGCCTGGCCGCGCTGGTGAGCCCCGGCCGCCTCCAGATCGCGGCCGCCCTGCTGCTCACCGCTCCGTTCATCCCGCTGCTGTTCGAAGGCGAGGAGTGGGCCGCGTCGAGCCCGTTCCTGTACTTCAGCGACCACCAGGACCCCGAGCTGGGCCGGGCCGTGTCCGAAGGCCGGCGCCGGGAGTTCGCCGCCTTCGGCTGGGACCCGGAGTCGGTGCCCGACCCGCAGGACCCGGCCACCTTCGAGCGCTCCAAGCTCGACTGGGCCGAGCTCGACAAGGAACCCCACGCCTCCGTCCTCGCCTGGTACCGGCAGCTGATCGACTTCCGCCGGGAGACCCCGGCCCTCACCGACGGCCGCTTCGACCGGATCCGCACCACCTTCGACGAGGCGGCCGGCTGGATCGTCGTCGAACGCGGCCCCGTCACCGTGGTGGCCAACATCTCCGACGCCCGCCAGTTCCCGCCCGCGCCGCCCGGGTCGTCCATGGTCGTCCTGGCCTCCGCCCCCTACACCCGCCTGACCGGCGACGGCCGCATCGACATGCCGCCGGAGTCGGTGGCTATCGTCACGTGAGCGCCAAGCCCGAGCCGACCCGGAAGGTTCGCGCTGGGGTGCGGGGCGGCGAAGGGTAGCCGCCCGGGAGCGGGTGGTGAAGGTCTGCACCGAGCCTCCGCCGGAGAAGCGCCCATGATCACTGCAGGCTGAATTAGAGCGCCGGACCCTCCTCGGAGGAACCGGAGCGGCGGCGGCCGGACTCCTCCAGGCGGCGAATGAG
>CAZCVW010000237.1:0-5686 GCA_964502185.1 uncultured Burkholderiales bacterium | reverse complement strand
GACAACGCGCTCATGGAATCGACCATCGGCCTCTACAAGACCGAACTCATCGAACACGACCGGCCCCGGAGCTGGAGCGGCCGCGCCGAGGTCGAGCGAGAAACAGCCGGCTGGGTCCACTGGTACAACACGACCCGGATCCACCACTCCATCCAGAAGATGGCGCCGATCGAGTTCGAAGAGAGCTACCGTCCCACCAACCCCGCCACCATCGACGAGGTTGCCTAAACCCAGCCTCCATCAAACCCAGGGCGATTCAGCGAACAGATCGGGCGGCAGACCGAGGGCACGGACCCGTTCGAGCTTGTCGATCTCCGCCAGCAAACTCTCCAGGCTCACTCCGCTGGGATCGGACTTCAACTCGGCGAGGACCCCACCGCGGCGGCCGTCCCGCAAGGTGTCGTCGTCGACGAGCGCCTCCAGCCGGGCGGCAACCTGGTCGGAGAGACCGGCAACCGTCCGGGCGCAGAACGCCTCGGCGGCGACGGCACGCGCACCAGCCACGATCCGCTCGACCCGGCCCGGCGGTTCGATCCGTTCCGCCCGGCACCGCCCCAGCAGCGCAGCAGTGAGCCGCTCGTCCGAGACCTCCAAAGGGGCGACCTCTTCCGCCAGCCAGCGGGTCAGCTTCGCCTCGTCGCCCCGTGTCGCCTCACGGAACCCATGTTCCTTGCGGATCTGCGCCCGGTGATACTTGATCGATCGTCCCGACCAGTCGTACCCGTTGAACCTGGCCGCATCGACATGCACCTGCCGAGCCACGTACTCGACCACCGCCGCAGGCAGCTCACCCGCCCCTTCAGGGAAGCCCCCCTCGAGCTCGAAGAACTTCAGCAGCAACGCGAACCCCAGTCGGGTCGCCCCCGTCTTGTTCCCGAGCAACCGCCAGTCGTCCCCGACCAGCGTCCACGCAGCGACAAGATCCTCCGGTTCCCAGTCATGGCGCACGGCAGTCCCTCCCCTGATCCGGCCGCTGGGAAGTGCCGAGAAGACTCGGAGGCGGCACATTGCAAGTCGCCGGACGCTACGCCTCCAGCAGCACCAACGGGTGGACCCCGCTGATCAGCCCCAAAACCGCCTGAATGCCGACACCAACCACCAAGTCAGGACTCTCACATGAGAGATTGGTCTACCTTGCCCCTGGGGTCACGTTCGGGAGTACCAGGCCTTCAGCGTCCGGCCGCGCGCATCGTCGGGTTCTGCGCTACTTCTCGATGCCGTGGCCGCGAACAACCTGCTCGAGTCCGACCGTGGCGTTGCCCCCGTCCTTCGAGGTTGGGCACTTCCGTGCTTGCCTCCACGTACCGAGCAGGCTTCGCTCGTCGTCAGTTGGGGGCCCAGGTCGCGCCGCTCGAGTCGGGGAGGGGGTGCACGTCGATGCCTTCCTCATGACAGACATCGAGCAAGTGCGGGTCGGAGGTGGCCAGTGGCAGGGCGAGCCGGCGGGCGACTTCTGCGGCGACGCAGTCGGCGAGGCTCACGGCCCGGTCTGAGCGGTGGTAGTGCTTGGCTCGCAGGACGCCGGCCCGTACTCCCAGGCTTCCATCGACCGGTTCGGGGTCGAGGAGACCCAGTTCGGCCAGATCGAGGGCCGCGTCGTCCTCATCGGCGCCGACCAGTCGAATGAGGTGGTCGAGGACCTCGCTCACGCCGAGAGCCGTCAGGCGACCGCCACTGCGGACGAGCCCGCCCACAACGCCGGCTGAAGGCTCGTCCTTGAGCAGAGCGAGCGCGGCGTATGCATCGAGGACCGTCACCGGCGTCGCCGCTCGCCGGCTGCGTCGTCTCGCCGGGCCGCTCGGCGTGCAGTATCGAGCTTCGGGCCCTTTCCCCGGTATTTCCCTCGGAGGGCCACGGTTGGTTCGTCAGAGAGCGGCCGGAGCACGACCCGGTCGCCGAGATCGACGACGACGACGTGTCGGGTGTTCCAACGGGCTCGTGCATCGGCCGGTATCGAGACCTGGCCATTGCTCGAGACCTTCATCACGTGGCTTGCCTCACTCATGAGGATCATTGTATGCCACCACGTGGTCGTTGTATGCATGGTCAAGTGACTCGACATGGGGTCGCGATCCTGGGCGCCCGGGCCTAGCGCGGTCGGCCCGCCGGGACGGAAGCGCCGACCGGCTGATTGACCGGAGGGACCGGTCAGTAGTATCAATGTTACTAATGGCCGGTCCCGAGCTTTCGCTCACCGAATGGGCGGTCCTCGGCGTCTTGGCCGTGCGGCCCGCCCACGGTTTCGCGGTGTCACGCGAGCTCCGGGTCGACGCGCCCGTGGGCCGGGTCTGGAGCGTGCCCCGGCCGTTGGTCTACCGGGCCCTCAACCGTCTGGAGGAGCAGGGCCTGGTGCGGCCCCACGCCACCGAGCCGGGCGAGTCGGGCCCGCCGCGGACCGTGTACCGGGTCGGGCGGGCGGGCCGCTCCGTCCTTGACCGGTGGCTGCGCACGCCGGTGGAGCACCTGCGCGACGTTCGCACCGAACTGCTGCTCAAGCTGGTGCTCATCCAGCTCCACGGCCTCGACCCGAGACCGCTGATCGAGGAGCAGCAGTCGGCCTTCGCGGCCCGCTTCGCCGCCCTTGCCCTTTCCGCCACCGGGCCCGTCGATCCGGTGGCCCGCTGGCGCTACGAGTCCTCCCAGGCGGTGGCCCGGCTCCTCGACGGGCTCGTGTCGGAGGCGCACCGCCACCCCGCTGGGTCTCGCCCGTCTGGGCGGGTCTTCACCTCCGGGAGGAACCCCTGATCCGCCGTATCTCTCGGCTTTGGCTGCCGGCCTTCGTGCTCGCCTTCGCCGCCCTCGGAGCCGCCTGCGGTGACGACCCCGAGCAGACCGAGCTCGCGGGCCGCATCACCGTGCTCGCCGCCGCCTCCCTCACCGAGGCCTTCACCGAAATCGGCAAGGCCTTCGAGTCCGCAAACCGCGCCACCACCGTGACCTTCAGCTTCGGGTCCTCCTCCACACTGGCGACGCAGGCCAACCAAGCGGCGCCGGCCGACCTCTTCGCCTCCGCCGACGAGGCCAACATGGGCAAGGTGGTGGACGCGGGCAACGCCACCGGGCCGGTCCCCTTCGTGCGCAACCGCCTGGCCATCCTCGTCGGCCCGGGGAACCCCAAGGGCATCACCGCCCTCGCCGACCTCGCTGACCCGGACGTCAGCTTCGTGCTCTGCGGGGTGGAGGCGCCGTGCGGGAAGTTCGGGCGGCAGGCGCTGGAACGGGCCGGCGTGAAGGCCGAGCCCAGGTCCTACGAAGAGAACGTGAAGGCGGTCGTCACCAAGGTGACGCTGGGCGAGGTCGATGCCGGGATCGTCTACGCCACCGACGCCCAGGCGGCCGGCGACTCCGCCGTCGGTCTCGACATCGCAGCCGAGCACAACGTGATCGCCGTCTACCCGATCGCCGTCCTCAAGCAGTCGGGTACGCCCGGCGGGGCCGCGGCGTTCAAGGCCTTCGTGCTCTCTCCCGCCGGCCAGGGGATCATGGCCAAGTACGGCTTCGCCCCGCCGGCGTGAGCCGCCGCGAGCGGCTGCCCGTCGCCGCCGTGGTGGCCGGCGGGATCGCCGCCCTCTTCTTCCTGCTTCCGCTGGCCGGGCTGTTGTGGCGGGCGCCCTGGGGCAGCGTGGCCTCCGACCTCGGTTCCACCGAGGCCCGCACCGCCCTGCGCCTGTCGCTCGTGACGTCCCTGGCCGCCACCGGCCTCGCCATCGCCTTCGGGCTCCCGCTGGCCTGGCTCCTGGCCCGGATCGACTTCCCCGGACGGCGCCTGTTGCGGGCCCTGACCGTCCTCCCCATGGTGCTGCCGCCGGTCGTCGGCGGTGTCGCCCTCCTCTTCGCCTTCGGGCGTCGCGGCCTCGTCGGCCAGTACCTCGACCAGTGGTTCGGCCTCACGTTCCCCTTCACCACCAAGGGGGCCGTGCTGGCCGAGACATTCGTGGCCATGCCCTTCCTGGTCATCACGGCCGAAGCCGCCTTCCGCTCCCTCGACCAGCGTTACGAGGAAGCCGCCCGCACCCTGGGGGCCGGCCGGTGGACCACCTTCCGGCGGGTCACGCTGCCCCTGGCCGGGCCCGCCCTGGCCGCCGGGTCCGTGCTGTGCTGGGCCCGGGCGCTGGGCGAGTTCGGCGCCACCATCACCTTCGCCGGCAACTTCCCGGGTACCACCCAGACGATGCCGCTGGCTGTCTACCTGGCGCTGGAGACGAGGCCGGATCTGGCCATCACCTTGAGCCTCCTGCTGCTCGTCGTGTCCCTCGCCGTGCTCGTCGGTCTCCGTGACCGCTGGCTCGGCGTGTCGTGACCCGGTGATGCTGTCGTGACCCGGTGATCCGGGCGTGACCTGATGACCGGCCTCGAAGCCGACGTGGCGCTGCGGCTCGGCGCCCTGGATCTCGACGTCTCGCTCAAGGTGGAGCCGGGCGAACTCGTCGCCCTCCTCGGGCCCAACGGCGCCGGCAAGACGACCGTGTTGCGGACGCTGGCCGGCCTCCTCGCCCCCGACCGGGGCCGGGTGGTGCTCGACGGGCGGGTGCTCGACGACGTGGCCGCCGGGGTGCAGGTGCCCCCTGAGCAGCGCCCCGTCGGCTACGTCTTCCAGGACTACCTCCTCTTCCCGCACCTCTCCGCCACCGAGAACGTCGCCTTCGGCCTGCGCAGCCGGGGCGTTCCGAAGAAGGAGGCCCGGTCGCGGGCGGCGCAGTGGCTGGAGCGGGTGGGCTTGGCCGGCCAGGCGGAGGTTCGTCCGAAGGCGCTGTCCGGCGGTCAGGCCCAACGGGTGGCCCTGGCCCGGGCGCTGGCCACCGAGCCCCGCTTGCTGCTCCTCGACGAGCCTCTCGCCGCGCTGGACGCCAGCACCCGCCTGTCCACCCGGCGGGAGCTCCGTCGCCAGCTCGACCGCTACGACGGGGTGCGGATCCTCGTCACCCACGACCCGTTGGAGGCCATCGCCCTGGCCGAGCGGCTGGTGGTGCTGGAGGACGGGCGGATCTCCCAGGAAGGCACGTCGGCCGAGATCAGCGCCCGGCCCCGGTCCCGGTATGTCGCCGACCTCGTCGGCGTGAACCTCGTGCGGGGCCGCAGCGACGGCCAGCGGTTCCTGGCCGGGACGGCCTCCCTGGTGGCGGCCGAGCCCGCCCCCGCCGGCGAGGCGTTCGCCGTCGTGCATCCCCGGGCCGTGTCGCTGCACCGGGCGCCGCCGGAGGGTTCGCCCCGCAACGTGTGGGCCGGATCGGCGGACGGCGTCGACTACGAGGGCGAGCGGGCCCGGGTCCAGGTCGGCGGGCCGCTGCCCATCGTGGCCGAGGTGACGCCGGGGGCGGTGCGCGACCTCTCGCTGGCCGACGGCGGCCCGGTGTGGGTCTCGGTCAAGGCCACCGAGATCACCGTCTACCCGGCCTGAACTGCGACGCCAGCTTTCTGGGGCGACGTCGCCCACCAGGCCCGCACAGAAGTCGTCGGTTGCCGAGCGCCGTTGAGCTCAAGTCGGTGGCGCGAGTGCCTCAGCGTCAGGACACAGGATGGCCGAAGTACTCCTGAGCGAGTCGGTAGTCGCTCAGGGTGTCGATCTCCACCCAGCGCAGCCCTGTGATGTCGAGAGCCTTGAAGGGCTCGCCGGCCTGAATGATCGCGTCGTACGCAACTTCGTAGTAGAGCTGATGATTGGCGACCTGCTCCATCATCTGCTCGA
>CAZCVW010000236.1:0-5715 GCA_964502185.1 uncultured Burkholderiales bacterium | reverse complement strand
CGCCGCCCGGGGGCGTCAGGCCGAGGATCAGCATGTGCTCGGCCATCCAACCGGTGTCGCGGCCCATGGTCGAGGCGATGCGCAGCGCGAAGCACTTCTTGCCGACCAAGGCGTTGCCGCCGTAGCCGGAGCCGTAGCTCCAGATCTCACGGGTCTCGGGGAAGTGGACGATGTACTTGCTCTCGGCGTCGCAGGGCCACGGCACGTCGGCCCGGCGCTCGCCGCTCGAGTCGATCAGCGGATACCCGACGGAGTGCAGGCAGGGCACGAAGTCGCCGTCGCCCAGCGCCTCCAGCGCCTGCGTGCCCATGCGGGTCATGATCCGCATGCTCACGGCCACGTAGGGGGAGTCGGTCAGCTGTACCCCGAGGTGGGCGAACGGTCCCACCGTCCCCATCGAGAACGGCACCACATACATGGTGCGGCCCCGCATGGCCCCGGAGTACAGGCCGGTCAGGGTGGCCCGCATCTCGGCCGGATCCCGCCAGTTGTTGGTGGGACCGGCGTCGATCTCCCGCTCGCTGCAGATGAAGGTGCGGTCCTCCACCCGGGCGACGTCGCCGGGGTCGGACCGGGAGAGGTAGCTGTTGGGCCGCTTGGCGTCCGAAAGCCGTTTGAAGGTGCCCTGGTCGACGAGCAGTTGACACAGGCGCTCGTACTCCTCGGCACTGCCATCGCACCAGTACACGTCGTCCGGCTCGAACAGCTGCCGGCCCTGCTCGACGAACTCCAGCACCTTACGAGGACGCATCGTGATCAGCCTCTCCCTCTCCACGTCGTACGGCGACACAGCGGACCGTGTCGGGTCGAGCATTGATGAATCTATCATTTCATAGTTCTGTTACAGTCATCGTACTGCCGATCGCTGATGGACGCCTAAGCCGAAGCATTGTCTGTCGCGCCCGTAGAACGGGAAAGCTGAGGGAGCCGCCCGTGACCCGACCCATCTACCAGGTGACGGCAGAGTTCTTCAAAGTTCTCGGCCACCCGGCTCGGCTCCGGGTCCTGGAACTGCTGAGGGGGGGCGAGCGCTCCGTTGGCGACCTGATCCCCGAGGTCGGCCTGGAGGCTTCCCACCTTTCCCAGCAGTTGGGTCTGCTGCGCCGGGCCGGCGTCCTCGAATCCCGCAAGGAAGGCGCCACCGTTCTCTACTCGGTCGCCGATCCCCGGATCTTCGAGCTGCTCGAGGTCGCCCGGGCGATCCTCACCACGTCCCTTACCGAGAGCAGCCAGCTCCTCGCTGATCTCCAGGCCCTCGACTTTGGCGCCGCGGGTCCGTCCGCCAACACCGGCTGACCGAACTCGCAACACCCTCAGGTAACTCACTGCAACCCTTCACCCGGGCCTTTGATCTGCCGATGGAACGGTAAGACCTTCCTGACGGCCGGAGCCCGATGCAGACCCAGACCGAAGTCGACGTAGTCACGACCAGCGCATTGGCAGTGGGCCAGGTGGTCGGGGCGCGCACCGTTGCGCAGGCCGACGCCGTCCTGCGCTACTGCTCGGCCCTGGTCGACGAGATGCGCGGCCCGCTCGGCGCTCTCGCCGGGCTAACCGAACTGCTGGCCGCCCAGGCCGGCACCGAATCGGCCGGCACCGAATCGGCTGGCGCCATCCGCGACCACATCCGGGGCCTCCTCAGCCGGATGCGCACCCTGTGCGACGACGCCGGCGACTCCGCCGCCGTGGCCCTCGGCCAGGTGGAACTCCGCCGGGAGCCGGTCGACCTGGCCGAGGTGGTGGCCCAGACCGTCGCCGGAAGAATGGCCTTCGTCCCCCCGGGGCCGGTCGTCGTCCACGGCGACCGCCATCGGCTCCGCCAGATCGTCCAGGCGCTGCTCGGCGCCGCCGCGCTCGCCGGTGGCCGAGTGGAGGCCTCGCTGCGGCGACAGGGATCCTTCGCCGAGTTCACGGCGACCTCCAACGAGCTGATGCCGGTCGACGTCATCCAGGGGCTGTTCGAGCCCTTCAGCCGCCCCCCGGCCGCCGGGGAGGGCCTGGGGCTCTACGTCTGCCGGGGCCTGGCCGTGGCCCATGGAGGCGAGGTCGGCGCCCACGCCGACAAGGGCGGCACCAGCCTGTGGCTCCGCATCCCGCTGCCCTGACCCGGTCAGAGGTGGTACAGCGTCAGAGGTAGTACAGCGGGTCGACCGGCGTACCGAGCTCCCGGGTTTCGAAGTGCAGGTGGGGCCCGGTGGACATGCCCGTCGAGCCGACCGCGCCGACCACCTGGCCCACCGCCATCCGCTGGCCGACGGCGACGTCGATCCGGGACTGGTGCGCGTACAGGGTGGCCAGGCCGTTGCCGTGGTCGATGATGGCCAGGTTGCCGTAGCCGCCGCGGGGCCCGGCCCAGACGACCAGGCCGGGGCCGGCCGCCCGGATCGGGACGCCGGAACCCACGGAGAAGTCGACGCCGGTGTGGACCCGGGTGTCGCCGTAGATGGGATGCGTCCGGGGGCCGAAGCGGCTCGACATCGGGCCCGTCACCGGCAGCTTGAACGTCTTCTTCTTACGAGGGGCGAGCTTCTGGCCGGCCTGGATGGAGCGCAGCCACTCGCCGATGGCGCTCGACTCCGCCTGGAGCAGGCCGAGCTCCCGCTCGAAATCGGCCTTCTTGGACTGCACCTCGGCCAGCAGTTCCTGCTCCCGGTCCTCTTCGGCGCGGGCGGCCGCCCGCGCCGCCACCGCTTCCGTCCGCAGCGTCTCCACCCGCTGGCGCTCGACCGCCAGCTGGTCGCGGGCGACCCGGGCCTCGTCGCGGCGTTTCTCGGCCTCGACGCTGAGCACCTCGACCTGGTGCTGGAGGGCCAGGAATCGGTCGAAGTCGGCGCGGTCCTCGAGGAGGACGCCCTTCATGTAGTGGGTGGCGGCCAGCACCTCGTGGGGGCTCTGGGAGGTCTCCACGATGGCGGCATACAGCGCCTGCTCCTCGGACTGCCCCCGCTGGTAGAGGGCGGTGACGGTGAGATTCATGGCCTGGCGGGCGGCTTCCACGGCCGCTTCGGCTTCCAGCAGGCGCTGGGCCACCTCGACCCGCTCGGCCTCGGCCCGGGCCAGCGCCCGCTCCGCCTTGTCGAACTGGCGGCGGGCGGCGGCCGCCTCCCGGTCGTACTTGCGGACGGTCGAATTCAGTTCCTCGAGGCCGTCCCGGATGGCGGCGATCTCCTCGAGGAGGGCGCCTTCCTGCTCCGAGACCTCGCCGATCTGCTCCCGCAGCTCGGCGATCCGTTCCTGCTTGGCCGTCGGCTCCTTCTTCGCCGTGGCCGCCACCGCCCAACCAGACGCCTGGAGCGTCGCGACGAGGGCGAAGACAATGCCGGTAACCAGCGGTCGACGTTGCACCTGCGGAATCTTAGGCAACATAAGCAACAACAACAACGACCCTCGGGCGCGGGCCCTTCCGACTTGGGCCCGGGTGACCCTTTCGGGCGGTTCAGACCTCGAGGAAGCGGCGCAGCCCGATGGCCGAGCCCATGGCCCCCACCGTGGCTCCGACGACCACGATGATGATGCCGATCGTGATGGCGTCGGCGGTCGTCAGATAGAAGGCCTGGAACAGGTTCTTCGAGCGCTCGGTGAGATCCGAGAGGATGATTCGCAGCGTGTAGACCCCGCCGAAGGCGAGGCCGGCGCCGATGGCACCCTGCACCAGCCCCTCGAACATGAAGGGGATCCGGATGAACCAGTTGGTCGCCCCCACCAGCTTCATCACCTGGATCTCGCGACGCCGGGCGAACGTGGCCAGCCGGATGGTGTTGACGATCAGGAACAGCGACGATGCCAGCAGCACGCCGGCGATGGCGAAGAACAGGCCCCGGATCCAGCGGATGCCGGCCAGCAGACGGCGCACCTGCTCCTTGGCGGTGAGGACGTCTTCGATGCCCTCCGCCCGCCGGTTCGAGAACTGGGCTGCCACCTTCTCGGTCAGCTCCGCCTGCTTGGGCGCCACCCGGAACGACACCGGGAGCCCGGCCGGGTCGATGTTGGCCAGCAGCTCAGGGTCGCCGGCGAAGATCCGCTTGGCCTCGGCGAAGGCGTCGTCCTTGGTGAGGAAGCGGAAGCGGCGGACGTCGGGCGACTTTTCGAGCTCGGCCTGGACGGCGGCGATCTGCTCGGCGCTCGCCTCGGCCGTACAGGTGGGGGCGGTGCCCGGCGGCGGGTTCGGCTTCGACGTGGCCTGGGAGCACAGGAAGAGCTCCAGCTCCACGCCGTCCTTCCAGCGGGCGGTGCCGTGGTCCACCATCTTGGAGAGCAGGAGGACGCCGCCGAACAGGAAGAGCGACACGGCGACGGTCATGATCCCGGCCAGGGTCATGAGCAGGTTCCGGCGCAGAGAAACCGCCGTCTCCTTGGCGACGTAGCCCAGCTTGATCGACATCAGAACTCTGCTCCTACGTCCCGTATCCGTAGGCGCCCCGCGCCTCGTCCCTCACCAGGTGGCCGCGGTCGAGCTCGATGACCCGGCGGCGCATGTGGTCCACGATCCCGTAGTCGTGCGTACACATGACGACGGTGGTACCCGTCCGGTTGATGCGGTCGAGCAGGCGCATGATCCCCGCCGAGTTCGTCGGGTCGAGGTTCCCGGTGGGCTCGTCGGCCAGCAGGATGAGCGGCCGGTTGACGAACGCCCGGGCGATCGAGACCCGCTGCTGCTCACCCCCGGACAGCTCCGACGGCCGGTTGCCCGCCTTCTTCGTGAGGCCGACCAGGTCGAGGATCTGGGGGACCTGGGTCTCGACGACCGACTTGGGGCGACCGATGACTTCGAGGCCGAAGGCCACGTTCTCGTAGACCGTCTTGTAAGGCAGCAGCTTGAAATCCTGGAAAATGCAGCCCAGATTTCGGCGCAGGTACGGGACTTTCCAGGACGACAGCTGCGAGATGTCGCGCTCCGCGACGAAGATCTTCCCCTCGTCGGGCAGCTCCTCCCGCAGCAGCATGCGCAGGCAGGTGGACTTGCCCGACCCGGACGGCCCGACGAGGAAGACGAACTCCCCCTTCGAGATCTCCAGGCTGATGTCGGAGACGGCGGTGACTCCACCCTTGTAGGTCTTTGTGACCCCTTCGAACCGGATCATGACAGGGATGACGGTACCAGTACCGGGCTTGCAACGGTCGGAATCGGACGACAGTGTTGTGGTCGCGGCTGGGGGGCAGGTACGGCGTCGCCCATCGCCGAAACCATCGTCACCAAGCGACCTGGGGTGGGCACGTGCGTCAAGCGATCGTGGTCCTCGTCGTGGGCCTGTCGATCGCCTTCGGCGGTGCGGCGAAGGCCGGCGACGATCTGACGGCAATGACCAATCAGGACCGGCAAGCCCAGGGCCGGCGCGCCCTCACGCCCGTGGCCGACCTGCAGTCCTTCGCCCAGCAGCGAGCCGAGGAGATGGCCCGGGCCCGCAAGCTCTGGCACACCGACAACCTGGGGAGCAAGGTCTCGAACTGGCGCCGCCTCGGCGAGAACGTCGGACGGGGCCCGAACCTGAACGACATCCAGCAGAGCTTCATGGCGTCGCCCGACCACCGGGACAACATCCTGCTGCCCGAGTTCTCCGAGGTCGGCGTCGGTGTCGCCTCGGACGGCGGGCAGTACCTCTACGTGGCCGTGATCTTCCGCCAGCCCGCCAACGCGCCCTCGACGGCCGCCTCACCGCCCCCCGCTCCGAAGCCGGCCTCGCCGCCGACGACGCGGCCACCCCGTCCGCCCCGCCC
>CAZCVW010000235.1:0-5737 GCA_964502185.1 uncultured Burkholderiales bacterium | reverse complement strand
CGGGCGCAGGCTCGAGCACCCCCGGGCAGAGCCGGGTCCACGGCCGGCCGTCGGGGCGGCCGGGTACGTCGGGCACCGGACGGGCCGGGTCGGGCACCAGCGGTTCCCGGAAGACCAGGTTCAGGTGGACGGGCCCCGCCGGCGGACCCGTCGCCTCGGCGTAGGCCCGGGCGGCCAGCGGCCGCCAGGCGGCGATGGCCGCCGAATGGTCCTCGGGCCCGCACTCGGAGGCGAAGCGGACGGCGCCGCCGTAGAGGCCCACCTGGTCAACCGTCTGCCCCGCCCCCGTCTGGCGCAGCTCGGGGGGGCGGTCGGCGGTGCAGACGATCAGGGGCACCCGGGCGTGGCAGGCCTCGAGGACGGCGGCGTGGAAGTGGGCGGCGGCGGTGCCCGACGTGCAGCCGACCACCACCGGCCGGCCCGACGCCTTGGCCGCCCCGACGGCGAAGAAGGCGGCCGACCGCTCGTCGAGATGGACGTGCAGCCGTACCCGGCCGTCGGCGGCCAGGGCCAGCGCGAGCGGGGTGGAGCGCGATCCCGGGGCCATCACGGCGTCGGTGAGGCCGGCCCGGACCCACTCGTCGACCAGCGTCCGGGCCAGAGCGGTGTTGACGTCCCATGACAGTCTCGTCATGACAGGATCGCCGGGTGACCCGAGTCGTTCTCCTCCACGGATTCACACAGGGCCCGCGTTCGTGGGACCCGGTGGCCGGCCACCTCGGCCCCGAACATGAACTCGTCCGGCTGACCCTGCCCGGGCACGGTGGTGCCGGTGCGGTCGAGTCGACCTTCGAGGAGGCGGCCGCCGGGCTGGCCGAGGTTGGCGGCGCCGGGACGTGGGTGGGCTACTCGCTGGGTGGCCGGCTCGCTCTGCGGGTGGCGCTCGACCGGCCCGACCTGGTGGAGCGCCTCGTGCTCCTCGGGGCGTCGCCCGGCCTGGCCGAAGCCGACCAGCGGGCCACCCGGGTGCAGCGGGACGAGATGCTGGCCGGCGGTCTGGAACGCAAAGGCCTCGAGGTCTTCCTCGACGGATGGTTGCGCCAGCCGCTCTTCGAACGCCTGCCCCGATCGGCCGCCGGGCTGGGGGAACGCAAGGCCAACACCGTCGAGGGTCTGGCCTCGGTGCTGCGCCGGTTCTCGCCGGGAGTGCAGGAGCCGCTGTGGGACCGACTCGGCGAGTTGGAAATGCCGGTGCTGTTGATGGCGGGCGAGCACGACACGAAGTTCGCCGCCGTCGCGTTCCGCGTGACCCGGGGGATCGGGAACAACACCGAGGTCTCCGTCGTCCCGGGCGCCGGTCACGCAGCCCACCTGGAACGGCCCGAGGCGTTCGCCCTGTTGCTGGAGAGGGTCCTCACGAGAAATCTGGCTCCGCCTCAAGACTCCACCCGATAGCGGTCCAACAGGACGGGATCCGGAACCGTCCTCCTCAGCGCGATCTTTCCGTACACCGGGACCAGCGGGTCGGCGACCACATCGCCGGCCAACAACGTGCCCGTCCCCAACCCACAGGCGTACGGCAACTCCGGCAGACAGGCGGCCAGCGCCACACCCGCCGCCAACCCGATGCTCGTCTCGTACATCGACGTCACGATGGCGGGGACGCCCGCGGCCTGAATCACCTCGAGCGCGGCCCGTACGCCCCCCAACGGCTGCACCTTGACCACCAACGCATCGGCCGCCTCCAGTGAGGCCAGGCGGCGGGCGTCGTCAAGCGTCCGGACGGACTCGTCGGCGGCCAGGGGCACGTTCACCTTGCGCCGCAGGCGGGCCAGGTCCTCGAGCGAGGCGACGGGCTGCTCCACCAGTTCGAGGTCGTAGCGCGACAGGCGCCTGATGATCTCGACGGCGTCCTCCACGGTCCAGGCGCCGTTGGCGTCGAGGCGGATCTTGCCCTTGGGGCCGAGGGCGGCCCGCACGGCGGCCACCCGGTCGAGGTCCGTCCGGCGCCCGGCGGGCGCGGTTCCGCCTGTTGTCGGCGCCGGCGCCGCGCCGACCTTCACCTTCACGGTGCGGATCTTGGCTGCGGCCGCCTCCTGAGCCCGGCGGAAGGCTTCGTCAGGCGGGACGGCCGGCACCAGGGCATTGACCGGAACCTTGTCCCGCAACGGTTCCGGCCACGGTTCTCCGGCGGCTTCCTCGGCTGCCCGGCGGCACCGGACCGGGTCGCACGGGTAGCCCGGGAGCGGGGAGAACTCGCCCCAGCCGGCCGGGCCTTCGATGAGAGTCGCCTCCCGGGTCGTGAGCCCCGAGAGCGCCACCCGCAGGGGGACGCTGACCCGGAACTCGGTAACGGTCATCCCGCGACGGTCATGACAGTGCCGGTCATGACAGCCACAGTCCGAGCGCCAGCAGCACCGACGTGACCAGTTGCAGGCGGGCCGTACCGGCCAGCGCCGGGATGAGCCCGGCCGGTTGACGCTGGCGGGCGACGACCCGCAGTGGCCCGACGGCCAGTGGGGCGGCGAGCAGCGCGATCCAGGCCGGTGGGCGGGCGAAGCCGATCAGCAGGATCCCCGCGAAGGCGCCGAGAGCGCAGGCCCGGTAGAGGACCCGCGTCCGGACGGGCCCCAGTTTCACGGCCAGGGTCCGTTTGCCCGCCACCTCGTCCGTTCCGATGTCCCGCAGGTTGTTGACCACGAGGATGGCGCAGGCCAACAGTCCGACGGGGAGCGCTCCGGCCAGGGCGAGCCCGCTGATCCGCTCGGTGTGGACGTAGGCGGACCCGACAGTGGCCACGAACCCGAAGAACACGAGGACGGCGATCTCGCCGTAACCGGAGTAGCCGTAGGGCCGCGGCCCGCCCGTGTAGAGCGCGGCGGCGGCGATGCAGACCGCCCCGACCCCCAGGAGCCGCAGGTCGGTGGCCAGCGCCAGGAACAGCCCGGCCACGGCCGCCACCGAGAAAGCGAGGAGGGCCGCCGTCCGGACGGCTTCGGGGGCGACCACGCCCGAGGCGGTCAGCCGGGTCGGGCCGGTCCGCTGCGCGTCGGTGCCCCGGCGCCCGTCCGAATAGTCGTTGGCGTAGTTGACGCCGACCTGGAGGGCGAGGGCCACGACCATGGCGGCGAAGGCCCGCCACAGGACGACCTCGCCGTCCGAGGAACCACTGGCCACCGCCGTCCCCACCAGGACGGGCGAGATCGACGCGGGCAGTGTGCGGGGCCGGGCGCCCGCCCACCAGGCGTTCACCTAGAGCGGCCGAGACCGAGCACTACGGCCGGCGGGGGAAACGGGAGAAGTCCGGCGGGCGCTTCTCGACGTAGGCGTCGCGGCCCTCCTGGGCCTCCTCGGAGAGGTAGTAGAGCAGGGTGGCGTCCCCGGCCAGCTGCTGCACGCCGGCCAGCCCGTCGGTATCGGCGTTGAACGACGCCTTGAGGAGGCGCAGGGCGAGCGGGCTGTTGGCCAGCATCTTGCGGCACCAGGCGACCGTCTCCGCTTCCAGCATCTCGAGGGGGACGACCTTGTTGACGAGACCCATCCGTTCGGCTTCGAAGGCGTCGTACTGCTCGCAGAGGTACCAGATCTCCCGAGCCTTCTTCTGGCCGACCATCCGGGCCAGGAGGCCCGAGCCGTAGCCTCCGTCGAAGGAGCCGACCCGGGGCCCGGTCTGGCCGAAGCGGGCGTTCTCGGCGGCGATGGTCAGGTCGCAGACCACGTGGAGGACGTGGCCGCCGCCGATGGCGTAGCCGGCCACCATGGCGATCACCGGCTTGGGGAGCCGGCGGATCTGCACCTGGAGGTCGAGCACGTTGAGCCGGCCCTTGCCGTCGTCCCCGACGTAGCCGTCGTCGCCCCGGATGCGCTGGTCACCACCCGAGCAGAAAGCCTGGGTCCCCTCGCCGGTGAAGATGATCACCCCGACCGAGGCGTCGTCCCGGGCGCGTTCGAAGGCGTCGGACAGCTCGAAGACCGTCTTCGGCCGGAAGGCGTTGCGGACCTCCGGGCGGCAGATGGTGATCTTGGCGATGCCCTCGGCCGACTCGTACCGGATATCGGTGTAGTCGCCGGCAGGCTGCCACGTGGGGATCAGGGGCTCATTCATGGGTGTGTTCACTCCGGGAGCGATTACTTCCAAGGAGTACGGTAGCCCTCGATGCCAGCCTCAGACGAGACGGCACTGGTGGGTGTCCTCCTTCCCCGACCCGAGGCGGCGGCCGCCATCGTGGCCTGCTGGGAGGCGGGCGAGGCGGTCCTGCCCCTCGACCCCGCCGCTCCGCCGGCCGACCAGGAGCGCACGCTGGCGGGGCTGCGCCCTACCCACCTCCTGACCCGTGACGGTCGCCGGCCCTACCCCGGCGGCGCCCCGGTGGCCGCCGCGGTCGCCGCCGTCGTAACCACCTCAGGGACGACCGGTGAGCGCAAGGGCGTCGAACTGACCCGGGCGGGCCTCGTCGCCTCCGGGCGGGCGGTGGCCGGTGCGCTCGGCGCCGGGGCGCCCGGGAGCTCGAACTGCGGCTGGCTGTGCTGCCTGCCCCTCCACCACGTGGCCGGGCTGGCCGTCCTCGGGCGGGCTTGGGCCACGGGTGCCGGGCCGGTGACGGTCCACCCCGGATTCGACCCGGCGTCCGTGGCCGGCGCGGCGCGACGGGGCGGGTTCGTGTCGCTCGTCCCGACCATGCTGCGCCGCCTGCTCGACGCCCGGGCCCCGCTCGCCGCCTTCCGGGGCATTCTCCTCGGCGGCGGACCCGTCGATCCCGCCCTGCGGGCCGAAGCGGAGGCGGCGGGCGCCAAGGTCCACGCCACCTACGGCATGACCGAGACGTGGGGCGGGGTGGTCCACGACGGGTTCCCCCTGGCCGGCGTCGAACTCCGCCTGACTGGCAGCGGCGAGATCCTCCTGCGGGCCCCGACGGTGATGGCGGGCTACCGCCTCGATCCCGGCGCCACGGCCGCCGCCCTCGACGGCGCCGACTGGTTCCACACCGGCGACATCGGCCGCCTCGAACCCGACACGGGCCGGTTGCGGTTCGCGGACCGCCTGGGCGACATGATCAACAGCGGCGGCGTCAAGGTGAGCCCCACCGCGGTGGAGCGGGCCCTCCTCACGCACCCCGGCGTGGCCGACGTGGCCGTGGCCGGCCGGCCCGACGCGCAGTGGGGCGAACGGGTGGTGGCCTTCGTCGTCCCCGCGGAGGCGGCCCGACCGCCCGGCCTCGACGACCTGCGGGCCCACGTCGGCGCGACCCTGCCGGCCGCCCACGCCCCCCGGCAGACCGTGGTGGTGGAATCGATCCCCCGCACCGCCGGCGGCAAGACGTTGCGCCGGCTCCTGCCCCCGGCGGAATAACTGTCACATCCCCTCGATAGGGTCCAGCCTGTGCAAACATACATTTGGGCGAACATACGTTTGGCCTGAGAGGCGGAGACCCCCCATGACCTGGATCCTGCTCATCGCCACCGCCGGCCTGCTCGGCATGCTGGCCGTGTCCTGCCGGCGGGCGCAGCTCGAGGCGGCCGAGAAGCTCTGCGACCGCCTCGGGCGCCCGGACGCCCGGCTCCATGAACCCCGGCCCAACAACGTCGTCCCCCTGCGCCGCCCTCAGGTGCGCTCGGTGGACGGAACCCCGTCCGGTTTGCGGCCGGCCGGGTGAAGCCCAGCCAGAAGCGCGGCCCCCATGTGCCCGACGAGTTCGGCGAGGCTCGTCCGGGCGTTGAGGCCGCTGGTCGACGGCATCACGTAGGCCGGGGCGCCGCCGAAGGGTTCGGGCTGGAGGCCGGGCCGGGCCCGGCGGTC
>CAZCVW010000234.1:0-5743 GCA_964502185.1 uncultured Burkholderiales bacterium | reverse complement strand
GGCGAGGGCTCCGGTGGCCCGGAAGAGCAGCACGTCGGCGCCGTCGGCCAGGACGACCAGAGCGATGAGCGCCCCCGGTTCGGCCCGGTCCAGGACGGAGGCGAGCAGCAGGCCGGGGTGCGCCGTACCCGTGTTGCCCACCACCGCCGACAGGTCGTCGACGGCGGCTTCGGGCCGGACGCCGGCGGCGGCGGCCACCCGCTTGACCGCCCGGGAGTGGGTGCCGGTCACGATCAGGTGGTCAAGCCCGTCAGGGGTGAGGCCGTGGTCCTTGAGGGCGTCGGTGATCGCCTGGGTGGCGAGGGGCACGTAGGCGTGTTCGCCGAAGCGCTCCTCCCACACCCGGGAGGCGACGTCTCCCGGCGCCCGCCAGCGGTCGAGGAACTCGGCGGTGGCCGAGGCCCCGCCGAGGTGCTCGGCCAGCACCGGCCTCTCTGGCGAATCGTCGCCACACACGAAGGCGGCGGCCCCGTCGCCCCCGTCGCGTTCGTCGGCGCCGCCGGGCAGGCCGATGCGCAGGTCGGAGAGGACGGCCAGCGTGGTCTTCGACGAGTCGAGCGCGCTGCGCAGGGCACCGACGCCGGAACGCACGGCGCCGGTCATGTCGTAGGCCGCGGCCGCCCCGTCGAGATTCAGCGCGGCGTGGATGGCGGTGGCGTTGGTCTTGTCCTCGTAGGCCGGGCTGGTGGTGGCAAAGAGGAGCGTGTGGGGCTTGAGCTCAGGCCGGCCCTGCAGCGCCGCCCGTCCGGCTTCGACCCCCATGGTGGTGGTGTCCTCGTCGAAAGAGGCCACCGCCCGAGTTCCCTTGCCCGCGCCGCTACCCAGCGCCGCGGCGATGGTCTTACGGTCCAGCCGGTAGAACGGGACGTAGGCCCCGTAGGACAGGATGCCTCTCACGCAGATTCCTCCCGTTTACTTAGGTCCGACAAGCATGCCCGCCGGGGGCGGACGGGCCCGAACTCAGCCCAGCAGCACCCGCAAGGCCCCGAGGAGCGCCACCACCGAGCGCGGCCGCGCCGAGTGGCCCATCAGGCCGACGCGCCACACCCGGCCGGCGAACTCGCCGAGGCCGCCGCCCACCTCGATGCCGTAGTCGTTGAGGAGCGCCCGGCGGGTGGCGGCGTCATCGACGCCGTCGGGCAGCCAGGCGGTGGTGAGCTCGGGCAGGCGGTGACCCTCGTCGGCGAACAGCTTGAACCCGAGGGCGGGGAGCGCCTCCTGGAGCGCCTCGCCGACCCCGGCGTGGCGGGCCCAGGCGGCCTCGAGCCCCTCCTCCAGCAGGCGGCCGAGGCCGGCGTGGAGGGCGAAGATCATGGAGACGGGCGCGGTGTGGTGGTAGCGGCGGGCCTGGCCGACGTAGGCCTCCAACAACTGGAGATCGAGGTACCACGACTGGGGCGGCGTCGACCGGGCATGGATCCGTTCGACCGCCCGGTGGGAGAAGCTCACCGGCGCCAGGCCGGGCGGCACCCCCAGGCATTTCTGGGTGCCGGAGTAGACGGCGTCGATCCCCCACCCGTCGACCTCCAGGGGGATACCGCCGAGCGAGGTGACGGCGTCGACCAGCAGCAGCGTGCCGGTCTCCTGGAGCGCCCGGAGCGGCTCGATGTCGTTGCGGACGCCGGTCGACGTCTCGGCGTGGACGACGGCCACGAGCCGGGCCTCGGGGCGTTCCCGCTGGGCGGCCAGAAGGCGCTCCGGGTCGATGGCGGTGCCCCAGGGGGCTTCGACCCGCACCACCTCGGCGCCGCAGCGACGGGCGACCTCGCACATCCGCTCGCCGAACACGCCGTTGACCCCGATGATGACGATCTCCCCTGGTTCCACCAGGTTGACGAAGCAGGTCTCCATGCCGGCCGAACCCGTCCCGCTGATGGGCAGCGTGAGGCGGTTGGCGGTGCGGAAAACCGTCCGCAGGCGTTCGGACGTCTCGTCGAGCACGTCGAGGAACTCGGGGTCGAGGTGGCCGAGCAGCGGCCGGCCGAGGGCGGACATCACCTCGGGGTAGGCGTTCGACGGGCCGGGGCCGAGCAGCAGGCGGTCACCGAGAACCATGTGGCTCCTAGAGCTGGGAACGGATGAGGCCGTCGAGGATGTCGGCCTCGGAGACCAGCATCTCGTCGATGCCGAAGTGGCGGAAGATGGCCACCAGGATGGCGGTACCGCCCACGATCACGTCCACCCGGCCGGCCTCGAGGCCGGGGTTGTGGCGCCGCTGCTCGGCCGACTCGGTGGCCAGCGTGCGGAACACGTCCTCGGCCGCCTCCCGGGTGAGGCGGAAGTGGTGCAGGGCCTCGGCGGCGTACTCGGGCAGGCCGAGCTCGACGGCGGCCACCGTGGTCACGGTGCCGGCCACCCCGATGAGCGTCTTGGCCGCGGCGCTGCCCGGCAGGTCCCGGTCGACGTCGTCGAGGTGGGCCTGGACCACCGAGATCGCCTGCGACAACTCCTCGGGGGAGGGCGGGTCCGAGTGCAGGTAGGCCTCGGTGAGCCGGACGCAGCCGACGTCGAGGGAGAGCAGGCCGGTCACCTCGGGGGCACCCCGGACCCCGGCAACCTGGCCTTCAGAACCCACGATGAACTCGGTCGAGCCGCCCCCGATGTCGACCACCAGGTAGGGAGCGGGGGCGTCGAGCCCGGTGGTGGCACCGAGGAAGGTGAGGCGGCCCTCGTCCTGGCCGGAGAGGAGCTCGAGGTCCACGCCGAGGATCTGGGTGGCGGGGCGGAACAGCTCGTCGCGGTTGGCGGCGTCCCGGGCGGCGCTGGTGGCGGTGGCCCGCACACCTTCCACCCCGAGGTCCTTGAGCACCACGCCGTACTGGTCGAGGACGGCCAGCGTGCGGGTGAGGGCGTCGGGATGCAGGCGGCCCGTCGTGCCCACGCCCTGGCCGAGGCGGGTGATCGTCATGCGCCGCTCAACGGTGGTGAGCTCGCCGGTGCCGGCGTCGGCGTCGGCCACGAGGAGCCGGACGGAGTTCGTGCCGATGTCGACGGCGGCCAGTCGCCGGCTCATTTCGCGTCGATCCGATCGGCCACCCAGCGCCCCACGGGATCGTCGCCGCCGGCCAGCAGATGGGCGTAGTGGGCGTGGAGGCACTTCACGCCCCGGGCGGTACCCCCCACCCCGCCCGACGGACGGGGGCCGGCGTGACCGGGCGGGAGGTCGGCGTCGCGCTCGGCGGCATAGGCCTGGTGAGCCGCCTCGAGCTCGACCGGGTCGACGTCCGCCTCCGCCGCCCTGACTCCCCCGACGGACTCCAGCCGGGACACGGCGGTCACCAGCTTCGGGTCGACCAGCCAGTAGCGGGTCGGCATCGGCCGCCCGTCGGCCATGAGCGGGGCGTTGCGGATCACGACCGGGTCACCGGCGGCGTCGCGCCGGCAGACGACGAAATCCGCCTCGGGCGTGCGTCCGAGGCGGGCGGTCAGCACGGCGACATCGTCGGGGGCCTTCATCGGCCGCAGTTTAGGGGCCTGGCAGAGTGCCCAGATTGTCGGAAATGCCAGGTTTGACCCGGCCTGGCCGCCGCCGGGCTGTGGGCTCTGGTGACTGGCGCAGCGCTGACCATGGCCGCCCGCCGCAGGAGCAGCCTGACCAGGGGCTGACGTCCCCGCATGTAGCCTCACCGGCATGGGGGGGCAAGTCCCGGTCGCAGAACTGGTCCGCATCTGCAGCGCCGAGCGCGTCATCACCGAACACCAGGCGCTGCGGACCTACGAGTCGGACGGGCTGTTGCAGTACGCCGTGGTGCCGGCCGCCGCCGTCCTGCCCGACACGACGGAGGAAGTGGCGGCCGTGGTGGCCGCCTGTCACCGGGCCCGGGTGCCGTGGGTGGCCCGGGGGTCGGGGACGGGCCTGTCGGGCGGGGCGCTGCCGGTGGCCGGAGGCGTGCTGATCTCGCTCACCCGCATGCGGCGCATCGTGGAGGTCGACCTCGCCAACCAGCGGATCGTCGTCGAGCCTGGGGTGACCAACGCCCAGGTGACGGCCGCCGTCGGGCCGACGCACTTCTACCCGCCCGACCCGTCGAGCCAGATTGTGTGCTCGATCGGCGGCAACGTGGCCGAGAACTCGGGCGGGGTGCACTGCTTCAAGTACGGCTTCACCACCAACTACGTGATGGGCCTCACGGTGGTGCTGCCCGACGGCGAGGTGGTGGAACTCGGCAGTGGCGCCGGCGTGGCCGACGTTCCCGGCTACGACCTGCTCGGCGCCTTCGTCGGCTCGGAGGGGACCCTCGGCATCGCCACCCGGATCACCCTGCGGGTGGTGCCGTCCCCCGAGACGACCCGCACGGTGGTGGCCTACTTCGACTCGGCCACCGCCGCCGGCCAGGTGGTGACCGACGTGGTGGCCGCCGGCATCCTCCCCGGCGCTATGGAGATCATGGACAACCCCACCATCCGGGCCACCGAGGCGGCCACCGGGGCCGGCAACCCGATCGACACGGTGGCCCTGCTCATCGTCGAGTTGGACGGGTCCCAGGCCGAGTGCGACGCCCGGTTCGACGAGGTCGTCGCCCTGTGCCGGTTCCATGGCGCCAACGGCATCCGCATCGCCGGCGACGAGGCGGAGCGGGCCCTGATCTGGAAGGCCCGCAAGGCCGCCTTCGCCGCCATGGGCCGGATCTCGCCCAACATGTACGTCCAGGACGGGGTCATCCCCCGGACCCGGTTGCCCGAGGCCCTCAGCCGGATCGAGTCGCTGTCCGGCGAATACGGCCTGGCCGTGGCCAACGTGTTCCACGCCGGCGACGGCAACCTGCACCCGCTCGTCCTCTACAACGGGGCGGTGGAGGGCGAGGCGGCCCAGGCCGAGGAGTTGGCCGGGCGGATCATCGAGGTGTGCGTCGAGATGGGCGGATCGCTGACGGGCGAGCACGGCATCGGCGTCGACAAGAAGCGCTACATGCCGAAGATGTTCGCCGACGCCGACCTGGCTACGTTCCAGCGCCTGCGCTGCGCCTTCGATCCCGGCGGCGAAGCCAACCCCGGCAAGGTGATGCCGACGCCCCGCCTGTGCGGCGAGGTCCCCGGCCCCTACCGGCAGCACCCGCTGGAGGCGGCGGGAATCGCCGACCGGCTGTGAAGACCGCTCAGCGGTGAAGACCGCGCAGCCGGGATCACCCGAGGAGGCCGCCGCCCTCCTGGCCAAGGCCCAGGCGGACGGCTTGGCGGTCCGCTTCCGGGGCGGCGGCACCAAGCTGGGCTGGGGCCGGGTCGTGCCCGACCCTGGCGTCGAGCTCTCCACCGGTGCCCTGTCCGGCGTGGTCGAGCACAACGCCGGCGACCTCACGGCCATCGTGCGGGCCGGGACACCGATGGCCGAGGCGCAGTCGGCGTTCGCCGCCGCCGGGCAATGGCTGGCCCTCGACCCGGCCGATCCCGGCGGCGCGACGCTGGGCGGCGTGCTCGCCACCGCCGATTCCGGTCCGCTGCGCCACCGTTACGGGGGCATGCGCGACCTCGTCCTCGGCGTCCAGGTCGCTCTCTCCGACGGCACGCTGGCCCGGGCGGGAGGCAAGGTCATCAAGAACGTCGCCGGCTACGACCTCGGCAAGCTGTTCACGGGATCCTTCGGGACGCTCGGGCTGGTCGTCGAACTGGCCGTCCGCCTCCACCCCCGGCCCGCCGCCACCGCCACCGCCATCGGCCGCAGCCCCGACCCGGACCTTCTCGGCCGGGGCGCCGCGGCGCTGGCCACGGCCCCTCTGGAGGCCGACTGCCTCGACATCGCCTGGTC
>CAZCVW010000233.1:0-5771 GCA_964502185.1 uncultured Burkholderiales bacterium | reverse complement strand
GGACTAGCCCCGCAATACCGTTTACTTAGTGGTGCGGGACACGGGGCGTGAGGAGCAGCGTTCCCGGCTGTTGCCGGCCCGGGTGGTGGCCAGCTTGGAAGCCGGCTGGACCACCCGGGCCACGACCAGCGCGAGGGCCAGGTCGCGCTCCGGGCAGGGCGGACCCAACAGCTCGGCCACACCGAGCTTGCGGGCCATGGCCCACACACCGCGGCCACGTGCCCGTGCGGCAGGGACCGTTCGATCTCCCAGTCCGCCCCGGCCACCACTTGCGTCTTGCCGGCCAGCGACTCGCGGATCAGCGCGATCGTCTCGGGCGGCAGGTGGGACAGGTTCGCCAGCGTCTCGGTCTTGACCTTGCCCCCTTCCGGTAGGAGCGGCGCAACAGCGTGGTCTCATACACCTTGTCCTTGTAGTGCCGACGGGTCGTCGCCACATGCAATGGGCGGGGTCGCCGGTCAGCGCGCGGCGATCCCGAATACTTGCCGATGTCGTCATGTTATCAGTTCATGTTCTGGTACATTACCTTCTGATGACCGGGTTCCGGCGCCTGCCCTCCCCGGGCGCTGACCAGCTCGTGCGATCCCTCGGTCTGGTGGTGGCCCGTGAGGTCCACCAGCACACCGCCCGCATGGTCGTCGTCGTGCCGCCAGGAGCGTGACCCCAGCACGTCGCCCTCGTGCAGGGCGGTGTCGGCGCGAGGGGGGACGAGGAGCCCGCCGAGCGGATTTCTCACGGCGAGCACCATCACGCCCTCGTGGGGAGAGCAGGCCTCCTGTGCGGTTCGCCCGGCCAGGGAGGATCCCTTCGCCACCAGCAGCTCCTCGATTCGGAGATCCGGAGCCATGTTGACCATGTCGACGAACTCGAGGACGGCCGGCTGGAGTGCCATGCGAGCCATCCGCACCCCGCTCACCATGTAGGGGGAGACCACCCGGTCGCTGCCGGCGCGAATGAGTGTGTCGATGGACTCAGGGCTCGAAGCCCGGGAGATGATGAAGAGCCGGGGGTTGAGGGCTCGAGCGGTGAGCGTGATGTAGACGTTGACGGCGTCGGAGTCCATGGCGCACAGGAGGGCCCTGGCCTTTCGGGTCCCGGCTTCATCGCCGTGAACACGGCGATGAGATCGAACACGGCCACGACTCCGAACAGGCCGCCCGCCGGGCATCGACCCGGCCAGGGTTGTGATCGTCGGCCCGCGCTCCCACTCGCGGGAGGGGGCCTACAGCGGGCGGAGCGCCATCCACACGGCCTGGGCGGACCGGCGGCCGGGGTTGCGCCAGCGGTGGGGCCGGTCGGTGCGGAAGTGCACGGAATCCCCCTGGCCGAGGCGGTACCCCCGCCTGTCCACCTCGAACTCGAGCGTTCCCTCGAGCACGAACACGAGCTCTTCGCCGGGGTGCTCGATGGGGTTCGTCCCGCTCGACGCCCCGGGCTCCACGGTGGCCACCGCCCCGGCGAGGAAGAAACGGCGGTAGGGGCCCGAGATCCCGGCGAGGTCGATGCCGCGATGGGACGTGAACACGACTGGGCGTTCCCGGGCGGTGACGACCACGGCGGGAGCGTTCTGATTATCGATGTCCTCGTCGACGAAGTAGGCCACCGGACGATTCAAGGCGCCCGCCAGTTTGAGCAGGGTCGTGATCGTCGGGACCATCCCCGACCGCTCGATCTTGTGGATGGTGGCGGGCGAGAGGTCGGCCCGTTCGGCCAGCTTCTGGAGGGACAGACCCCGCTGCAGCCGCAGGTCGCGTAGCTTGGGGCCGATCGAGCTGACGATGCTCTCCGGCGACCCCGCGTTCCCGGGCCGGGTCACCGGCATCGGCATCGGCTCGGACACGAGGTTCCCCCTGTCGTTCCCATTCCCGACCCGGGTCGGACCGCACCGCCGAGCCGGCAAGCCGATGTTCACCCCGTCGGGCTCGATCGATCGAGCGTCAGCGCCCGGATCACGCAGACCAAGAAGGAACGCATCGCGAGTTCCGTGGCGCGACCGAGCCGCGCTCGCTCCCCCGCAGCTTCTGGCAGCAACTCGGGCCGGGGACACATGCTGACGCCGATTTTCCACTTCGTCGGGGCCCGTTCGGAACACCCTGAGGTCTCCGGTCAGGGCCTTGGGCAGTTCGGTACCCGTCAGCTCCCATTGCATGGGGAGGACGAACACGCCATGTCCCACGTACGGACGCTCCATCAGCACGCGGATACCCAGGGAGCTCCCGGCCGGTCGGTCCGTGAGGTTGCCACGGGCCGGCACACCTTGCGCCGTGACGCCGGCCCGGAAGGTGTCTTCCATCCAGCGTCCGTCGACGTCGAGGAGCTGCCCCTTGACCACCCCGAAGGGCCGCGACACCCGGATCGAGTAGGAGCGCAGGCCCTGCCCGTCGGCGCCGGGGAGGGAGCCCCGGTGCTCCTCGATGCGCTGGCACCACATCCTCATTGGCTTCCTCGTTCCGGTAGAAGCCCTGCAATGACTCGGACGGAGCGGGCGCTGTGCGCAGGATGACCAGGCGCCTTCCCTGCCGCCGGCGCTGGAGCAGTTGATATTTACATCAGATGATAAGATCATTGTAGCGCCAGCCGGGGCTACGGCGATGCGGGCCGGTACCGTCGATGCGGTCGGCAAGGGGTTCGACTCCCCCCGCTGGCACGGGTTCCGCGCTCGGAGTGGGACACATGCGCTCGGAAGAGGCGAGGTGACGATGGCGCGCCCCCGAAGCCGCAGGGCGATTCTGATGGTCCCCGAAGAGCGGATAGCGGTGCTGACGCCGCCGAGTTCGGATGGAGGGGGGCGTCGGGGACGGGTTGGGAGGTCAACTCGAGGCGGTCTGGGTGGCCGTCAACGAGACCCAGCTGGGAATCGTGCTGGGCTTGGGGAAGCCGTGGCCCGGACCCGATGTGGACGGGGCGCTCGGCCACGAAGTCGTCCAAGCGGCCATTTGCCACGTGCTCGAGCGGCTCGGGGCCGTACTGAGGGAACTCCCCCGGGCGGCGCCTCCTGGGGACACGGCGCATCCAAACGGGGCCGTGGATCGGCGCGCGTCCGGATGACCTCGGTGGCAGCGCGACGGCTGACCGACCGGCGGCGCATCCTCTCTCTTCTAGCCGGAGGCGTCCGTCCAGCGGTCCGTCTCGATGGGCACGTCGGGGATGTCCGGCCACAGCTCGCGCAACTCCCGGTACACGCGATCGGGCAGGCGTTGCAGCGTGTCCAGCACCGCTGGACGCGCCCCGTGGTCGGCGGCGCCGGCCAGCAGCTCCGTGCGGGTCACCGACCCGCGCTGGAAGACGTCGCGAACATGATCGGCGATCTCGACCCTCGTGATGGGCACAGCCGGCACCTCACTTGTGAGTTGAACACAATATCATGATATTATCAACTAATTAGCGTTGCGGGGAAAGCGGTTGCGTATGAGTGATGTGCTCATTGAGGACGAACAGGTTCTTGCGTTGCGGAGCCAGGGCCGTTCCTTTGCCGCCATCGCCCGGCTGCTCGGCTTGGGGGGCGCCCGACAGGCGGTAGAGGCCTTCGATCGGGCGCTGCGGCACCGGCCGGCGGAGGAACGGCGGCGGCTGCGGACCGAGGAGCTCGAGCGTCTGAGCCGCCTGTCCCGTCAGCTCGAAGCGCGTCCCGACCAGAGCGCCGAGGACCTCGCCGGCCAGCTCCGGGCCCTGCAGCGGCTTCGAGGCATGGTGGGCGCCGACTGAGCGAGAATCCGATGGTGGCCGGTCCGGTGGACGTGGTGGTCTGCGAAGGCGACGAGACCGGACAAGAACTGCTCGAAAATTGTCAGTCTGCCGCCGGGTCTGCGGGCGCGAGGGTGCGCGACGAGCAGCGAGTGAGCCGTGGTCGGAGTGTGCCCCCGGGTGGTCTGTGGGCCGGCTCTGAAGTTCCGAGGGGAAGGATCGAGGAACGCGTGCTTCACCAGCGGCGGTGGTCCGGCCCGGGTTTCGGGCTGATGTTCGACGATCAGGTGGTGCCCGACGCGCAGCACGCGCGGCGGCTGGCGCGGCTGGCCGAACAGGCCGGGTTCGAATCCTTGTGGTATGGCGAGCGGGTGACGTGGGGAGATGACGGGGGATCCGGAGAAGCGAGCTTGGGGTCGTCGAACCCGCTGATCCTCCTCGCCTACCTGGCCGGGGTGACACGCCGCCTGACGCTCGCCACCGGGGTGCTCCGCCTGCCCCGGGATCCGGTGAGCCTCGCCCGGGAGGCGGCCGCGCTGGACCGCCTGGCTCCCGGCCGGTTCGTCCTCGGGATCGGGGTGGGCGGCGTCTACGAGGAGGTCCGCCGACCGGGTCTGCTCCCCGACGAGCGGGCTAGACGGACCGACGAGTACGTCCGCGCCGTACGCCTGGCGTGGGAACACCAGGGAGGGCGACCGTGGCCGTCGGCGCCGGGCGTACCGCAAGCTGGTCGGGGTGAGGGCTTCGTCCCCGTGACCGTCGGAGGGTGGACCGAAACAGCGGCACGCCGAGCCGGACGCCTCGGCGACGGGTTCTTCCCGCTGGCCACGTCGTGGGAGGACCTGGAACGCCTCGTCGGGGTCATGCGGCGGGCCGCGGGCAAGGCCGGGCGGGAACCTGCGGCGATTCCGGTCGCCTGCCTCGGCTCGCCGAGGTTCGGGGAGGAGGATCGCGCCCGCTGGCAGCAGCTGGGGGTCGCCCGGGTGGTGTTCCCCTTGGGCGGGTCGAGCCGAGCGGGGTGGGAGGATGATCTCTTCGAGTTGGCGAGCCGGGCCCGGGAGCTCGCCGCGGGGGGAGCCATCCACCAAGGCTCGCATTCCTGGGACGGGCGTGCGGATGGGGACCCGGCGCGTGCGTGCCGCCCGGGAGCTTCGCTTGCCGGGTACGTGAACAGAACGCGAGGGGGAGCCAGACCGTGACCCAGCCCATCTATCAGGTGAAGGCCGAGTTCTTCAAGGTGCTCGGTCACCCGGCCCGGATCCGGATCCTCGAAGTGCTCCGGGACGGGGAGCGTTCCGTCGGGCAGCTGATCCCCGAGGTGGGTCTGGAGGCGTCGCACCTGTCCCAGCAGCTGGGGTTGATGCGCCGGGCCAGCATCCTCGAGTCCCGCAAGGAAGGCGCAACGGTCTTCTATTCCGTCGCTGATCGGCGCATCCTCGAGTTGCTCGAGCTGGCCAAGGCGATCCTCACGACGACCCTGGCCGGGAGCGGCCAGCTGCTCGCCGAGCTCGAAGCCCTCGATTTCGGTGCCGCCCACCGCTCGCGGCGTCGCAGGACGGGGTAAGCGGCGAAGCTGCGTCGGGCGCCAGGATCCGTTCTGGTCCGCCTTTTCCCCCTCGGAGACGGCGTCAGAGGTCGTTGCCGGCGTAGGGGAGATTGAAGCTCTTGTTGGCCAGGGGGAAGTCGGGGACGATCGTGTCGAGGGCGACGGGCAGGGCGGGCCAGTTGAGGAACGACGGGTCGACGATCTTCACCCGGGTGAGTCGGCCCCGCCCGTCCATCTCCACTCGGTGGACGATGGCGCCCCGCTAGCCCTCGACGACGCCGACGCCGCTGCGGTCGCTCCCGCTGGCGTGGAGGGGGACGGAGGTGCGGGCTACTGGTTCCACCTTGTCCGAGGAGGGCGAGGGAGTGGCCGGCCTCGTCGACCCGGATGCGGAAGCGGGCCATGACGTCGCCGGTGTGGTGGACGGCGAGGGGGAGGCCGTCGTAGAGGTCGCTGGCGGGAGGGTGGGCGAGGCGGGCGTCGAAGCGGAGCCCCGAGGCCCGCGCCGCGGGGCCGACGGCGCCGATGCCCGCGGCCTCCT
>CAZCVW010000232.1:0-5779 GCA_964502185.1 uncultured Burkholderiales bacterium | reverse complement strand
CAGCTGCGGGAGGGCGACGCGGCGGCGGGGCTCACCGGCCGGGTGGACCAGCCATTCGACCTCGACGCCGACCAGGCCTGGGCCGACCAGGCCCGGCTCGCCGGCGGTTCGGGGCCGGCCGGCGGGAGCGAAACAGCGCTCCCGGACGTGGCGCCGGACCTCGTCGGCGGTTAGCTGGGGCCGCTGCGCCGGCATACCCGTCCCCGTGCGATACGCCGCATCCTCATCTCCCTCATGTTCGTATTGCCGCCAGTCCTGGATGATCCGGGCCCGGATGATCCGGGCTTCCCTACCCGACAAGCCGCCGATTGGAACACACTTCCAACCTGCGCCAGCACAGTCATCCGAAGCTCGGCAGACGTTGCACCTCGGTCAGCAATGGTCCGAACAGGTCCCCGTCGGCCTCGACCCTCTCCAGTGTGGCGGCCGCGTCGGGCATGGTCACGGCGACGCCGGCTCGGGCGGCGGCCTCCACCTCAGGCCAGTGGAGCGGGGCGGACACCGTCGGGCGGGGTCGGGCCCGGAGCGAGTAGACCGAGATCGTGGTCTTGTGGTCGTCGTTCTGGCTCCAGTCGATGAAGACCCGGCCCCGGCGCAGGTCCTTGGCCATGTTCGAGGTGACCAGCTTCGGGAACTGGCGCTCGCCGACCTGGGCCAGCGCCCGGGCGAAACCCTTCGTCTCGTCGTAGGTCACCGGCGAATTGAGGGGAACGTAGAGTTGGAGCCCCTTGCTGCCCGAGGTCTTGACCACGGTGGACAGCCCGAGGTCGCGCAGCGTGTCGCGCAGCCACAAGGCCACCGTCTGGCATTCGACCAGCCCAGCCCCGTCCCCGGGGTCGAGGTCGAAGACCACCGAGTCCGGCCGGCTGGGTCCAGCCGCCCGGTGCAGTTGGGTGTGGAGTTCCAGGGAGGCCAGATTGGCCACCCACACCAGCGTCGGCAGGTCGTTGACGAGGCAGAAGTCGATGGTGCGTTGGTTGTGGCCGCTCCACACCGGGGCGGTGGCCACCCAGGGCGGACGGTGTTTCGGGCACTGCTTCTCGTAGAAGAAGCCGGCTTCGACCCCGTCGGGGTAGCGCTTGAGCGTGAGCGGGCGGTTGCGCAGGTGGGGCAGTAGGACGGGAGCGATCCGGGTGTAGTAGTCGAGGACCTGGCCCTTCGTGAAGGGGACGCCCGGGTACAGGATCTTGTCGAGGTTCGAGAGTTTGAGCTCCCGACCCTCGACGGTCACCGACACGTTGCTCACCGCTCAGCCGGCACTCTGCGCCCCCGGGCGCATGGCGGCCGCGCCCGACGCCTGCTTCGACGCCTTGGCGGCCGCCAGCGACGCCTCGAGAGCGGCCATCAGGTCGACGACCTTGGCCGGCTCCTCGGCGGTGGGCTGCGCCACGATCTCCTGGCCTTCCGCCTTGCGCTCGATGAGGGCGAGGACCTGGTCCCGGTACTCGTCGCGGTATTTCTCGGGCTCGAAGTCGGTGGAGAGCGACTCGATCAGCTGGCGGGCCATCTTCAGCTCCCGCTCCGAGACGTCCACGTCCGGGCCGGGCACACCGTCGAGGGCGTCGGCCGGGACGACCTCGTCGGCGAACAGCATCGTTTCGAGGCACAGCACGTCGCCGACGGGCCGGATGGCGGCCAGGTACTGCTTGGTCCGCAGCACCATGCGGGCGATGGCCACCTTGTTGGAGTCGGTCATGGCCTGGAGCAGCAGCTTGTAGGCCTTGGCCGCCCCCTTCTCCGGCACCAGGTAGTAGGGCCGCTCGTAGTGGATCGGGTCGATCTGGTCGAGTTCGACGAAGTCCTCGATGTCGATCGCCCGGGTCGCCTTGGGGTCGAGCGCCTCGAGTTCCTCGGGGGCGATGACCACGTACCGGTCAGGGGCGATCTCGTACCCCTTCACGATCCGGTCATACGGCACCTCCTCGCCGGTTTCGGCCGACACCCGCTTCTGGCGGATGCGGGCGCCCGTCCCCTCCTCCAGCTGGTTGAAGCGCACGTCTTTCGGCGAGATGGCGCTGTAGAGCTTCACGGGGACGTTCACCAGCCCGAAGCTGATCGACCCGCTCCAAATGGCTCTCGGCACTTCGCTCCTCCTCCGGACGGCCCCGCAATGACGATCCCGTGGTCCGGCGCTAGCTTAGGGGCCGAAGATCTCGACGCTGTTGTGGGGTCCCTCGCATCACCGGTCCGGCACCTCCCGCACGACCTCCTTCGGGTCGCGGTCCTCCCGCGAACCCTTGTAGGACGGGTGCCGGAGGATCCCGGCGCCGGTCCATTCGGTGAAGGCGACCTCGGCCACCAGTTCGGGTTCGACCCAGATCCCCTCTTTGCGGGGCAGGGTCGGGTGGGGCTCGAACGGCGGATCGGGACGGCGGAGTGGTTCGAGCAACCCGAGGAGGCGGTTGATCTCCTTCTCGGTGAAGCCGGTGCCGACCCGGCCGGCGAACACCAGTTTGCTGTTCCGGTTGTCGGAGGCCTCGTACACCCCGAGCAGGAGCGCCCCGAGCCGGGTGCGGGAACCCTCGCCCGGGAGGTAGCCGCCGATGACGAACTCCTGGGCGAGGTGGTTCTTCACCTTGAGCCAGCACCGGGAGCGCAGGCCGGGCTCGTAGGTGGAGTCCAGCCGTTTGGCCACGATGCCTTCGAGCCCCTGGGCGCGGGTCGCCTCGAGGAGGGTCGAGCCCTCGCCGGGGTGGTAGGCCGGCGTGTGCCAGCTCGGGCCTTTGAGGCTCAAGCCCTCCAACCGGCGCCGGCGCTCGGTGTAGGGCAGGCTCATCGTCGAATGCCCGTCCAGCCACAGCAGGTCGAAGACGGCGTAGACGATGGGGACGTCCTTGCGCAGCCGGCGGATGGCACTCTCCGAATCGACGTGCATGCGGCGCTGGAGGCGTTCGAAGCTGGGGCGGCCGGTGTCGTCCAGCGCCACGATCTCGCCGTCAAGAATGGCTGCCGTCGTTCCCATGGCCCGGCCCAGGTCGCGCAGTTCCGGGTAGCGGGCGGTGACGTCGCGGCCGCTGCGGGCCTCGATGTGGACCCGGCCACCGGAGACGGAGACGAGGGACCGGATCCCGTCCCATTTCACCTCGAAGCCCCACCGGTCCTCGTCGCGGGGTAGCTCGGACAGGGTGGCCAGCATGGGCCGCAGCCCGGTCGGCATCTCCTCGCGGGTGGGGTCCTCGGGCGGGTCCATCCGGTGGATCATCCACTGGTTGTCGTTCGTCTGGAACAGCACGTAACGCCCCCGGGCCTGCTCCCCGTGGAGCACGACCATCACTTCCCGCTCGGACCACTTCTCCGTCTGGTACGTCCCGCTGTCCCAGATGGTCATCGACCCCGCCCCGTACTGGCCGGCCGGGATCTCGCCCGAGAACTCCAGGTACATGAGCGGGTGGTCCTCGGTGTGGACGGCGAGGTGGTTCTGGCGCGGATCGGGCGGGATCCCCCGGGGGACGGCCCAGCTGGCGAGCACTCCATCGCGCTCGAGGCGGAGGTCCCAGTGCAGGCTGGAGGCGTGGTGCTCCTGGACGACAAACCGGGGCAGGCCAAGACCTTTCTCTGGGCCTTCCTCTGCGCCGGTCGGCTCCGGCGTCGCGTCGAAGTTGCGCATCGTCTGGTAGCGCTCGAGCTTCGTCTCCTCCGCCATCCGCTCCAGTCTGCACGGGTCCCGGTCGCTACGCTGCCAGGTTTGATGCCGAGCGGCGGGGGCCCCGACCCTTTTCGATTCGACCGGACCTGGGTGTTCGGGGTCGCGCCCGACGCGTTCTGGACAGCCATCTCCGAGCCGGGTCAGTTCCCGCGGTGGTGGCCGTGGCTGCGAGAGCTCTCGTTGTCCGGAGACGGCCTGGCCCCCGGCGGCCGGGCGGCCTGCGAGATCCGGGCGCCGATCCCGTACTCGTTGCGCTTCACCGTCGAGGTCGTCGAGCACGTGCCCGAGCGGCTGCTCGACACCATGGTGACCGGCGATCTGCGGGGCCCCGCCCGCTTGGAAGCCGGCCCGCACCGCGACGGCACGGCGGTGCGGCTGGCCTGGGAGATGGAAGTCCGCCGGCCGCTGCTGCGGATGGCCGCCCGCGTCGGGCGCCCCGTCATGGAATGGGGCCACGACTGGGTCGTCGGCAACGGCGTCGACCAGTTCCGGGAACGCGCCTTGCGGGTATGTACCGACCCGCTTCCCGACCGCCCGCCGATGCCTGAACCGCCGGCGGACCCCGTCCCCCTGGTCTAATCCACTGGTCTGATCCACTGGGCGCGCCAACGGCGCGAAGATCTGGGACGTGTTCGCGTCGCATCGCACCCGCTTGTTGGTGGCCACGCCGGAACTCGGCGACCCCAACTTCGACCGCACCGTGGTGCTCCTCCTCGAGCACACACCCGAGGGTGCGGTGGGCCTGGTGCTCAACCGCCCGAGCGGCACGGACCTCGACGCGGTGGGCGCCGACTGGAACGGCTGGGACGCTCTGGCCGTCGGTCCGCCCGTCCTCTTCGTCGGCGGCCCGGTCTCCCGCACCGCCGTCATCTGCCTGGCCCGCCTCGCCGGCCCCGAACAGAAGGCGGCCGGCTTCCAGCCCATCCTCGGCGACGTGGGCGTCGTCGACCTGTCGGAGGAGCCGGCCGGTGTCGACTCCGTCCGCCTCTTCGCCGGCTACTCCGGCTGGGGCGCCGGCCAACTCGAGGGAGAACTCGGCGCCGGCGCCTGGTTCCTTCTCGACGCCCTCCCCGAAGACGCCCTGACGGCAGTCCCGGGAGACCTCTGGGCCGAGGTCCTCCGCCGCCAAGGTGGCCGCCTCGCCCTCTTCGCCGCCTGCCCCCCGGACCCGTCGCTGAACTGAGGTTGCAAGAGCGCGAAAGCCCCCGGCAATCCGGCCATTCCGGAGCCTCGGGGCATTCCGATTGGCCGGGGGACTAGTCGGCTTAGCTAGTCGGTTGGAAGCGCCGATGAACTAGTCATGACGCAACCGCTCGAAGTGCCGGCGCTACATTCCGCTATCGGAGTCGGGTTCGAGTTGACCAAACGCGAGTACGCGGAAGCCCTGCGCTCGGTCTGGTCCCGCTTCGGTGTGTTGCGCCAGTGGCTGTCCGTTCTGATCATTTTGTCGGTGGCCGGGGCGCTGCTCTCCAACCTGACGCTCACGATCGTGGCCGGCGCCGGCATGGCCCTTCTGGGCTGGTTCTGGAAGACCACCCCCCGGGAGTGGGAGCGCAACTGGCGGATCTCGGCCGAGCGGACCGTGACTTTCGGGCCCGACGGGGTGCGGGCCTCTCTCGCCCGGAGCGAGATCAAAGCGTCGTGGGACGCCTACGACGAGGTGCTGGACACGCCTTCGCTCTACGTGCTGGTCGAGGGCCGGGCCTCGTTCCTCCCCATCCCGAAGCGGGCCTTTGCCTCCCAGGCCGACGAGGACGCCTTCCGGGCGCTCGTGCGGCGCCACCTGCCGGTGCGCGTCCGCGACGAGTAACCGGGCCTACTAGGCCTCGGCCGCTTCGCTCGCCGCGTCGTTGGTCTGTTGGGCCGGTACGGCGAAGAGAGCAGGCGACAGGCCTAGGGCGCCAGCCAGTTCACGCAGGTCGGCTCGCTCCCCGCCGGACAGCGCCGCGTATACGAGTTCCTGCGCCTCGTCGAGGTTCGGGCTGATCCCGAGTTGGGACGCCAGTTCGAGCGACGCCACGGCCGCTCCGGCCGCCTCGGGCACTGACCCATCCACCGCCAGCCCAGCCACGGCCTGGCGCACCGCCTCGGCCACGATCCGGCTCACGGCGGCGGCCGGCCCGGCGCCATCGA
>CAZCVW010000231.1:0-5781 GCA_964502185.1 uncultured Burkholderiales bacterium | reverse complement strand
GCACGGTGGACGGGTCGAGCGCCGTGAGCAGGACGATGGTGGCGTGGGGGGCGACGCGGCGCAGCGCGGGGAGGGCCTGGATGCCGCTGGTGCCGGGCATGGCCACGTCGAGCACGATGAGGTCGGGTTGGTGCTGTTCGGCTAGGCGGACGGTGTCGGCCGCGTCGGCCGCGTCGCCCACCACGGCGAAGCCGTCCTCGATCTCGAAGGCGACGCGTAGCGTGGCCCGGATGCCGTCCCGGTCGTCGGCCAGCAGGACGCGCACGTCTCCGGCTGGGGAGGGCGGCACGGGCGTGCCGTAGAGGAGGGTCAGCCAGCGGGCCACCTCGTGGGCGTCGGCCGGGCGCAGCCAGTTGAAGCCCTGGGCCAGATCGCAGCCCATCTCGCACAGCTTCTCGAGCTGGTCCACCGTCTCGACGCCTTCGGCCACGACGCGGATGCCGAGGGCGTGGCCGAGGTTGACGACGCTGGCCACGATGGCCAGGTCCTCCGAGTTGGTGGCCACCCCCGCCACGAACGAGCGGTCGACCTTGAGCTGGTCCACCGGGAAGCGGCGCAGGTAGCTCAACGACGAGTAGCCCGTGCCGAAGTCGTCGATGGCCAGGCCCACACCGAGCACCTTCAGCTCCTCGAGCCGCGTGATGACGCCTTCGGTGTCCTCCACCGTGGCGCTCTCGGTGATCTCGAGCACGAGGGCGCCGGGGTCGAGGGCCGACTCCTGGAGGGCGGTGGCGATCTCCCCGACCAGGCCGGGGTCCTGGAGTTGGCGGGCCGACACGTTGACGGCGACGGTGAGGTCGCGGCCATGGGCGCGCCGCCACGCCTCGGCCTGCTGGCAGGCATGGCGCAGCACCCACCCGCCGATCGAGACGATCAGCCCGCTCTCCTCGGCCAGGTCGATGAACTCGCCCGGGCTGAGCAGACCGCGCTTGGGGTGGTTCCAGCGCAGCAGCGCCTCGAAGCCCCGTACGGCGCCGGTGGAGACGTCCACGACCGGCTGGTAGTAGACGGCCAGCTCCTCACGCTGCAGCGCCCACTCGAGGTCGCTCCGCAGGCCGGAGCGCTCGACGGCCACGTCGCGCATCTTCGACTCGAACAGCTCGTAGCGCGACTTGCCCCGGGCCTTGGCCACATACATGGCCGTGTCGGCCCCGCTCAGCAGGTCGTCGGTCGTCTCGGTCCCGTGGGCCAGGGCGAGGCCGACGCTGGCCCGGGCGTGCACCTCCTGGTCGAGGATGCGGAACGGACGCGCCAGCTCGGCCATGATCCGCCCGGCGACGGCCTCGGCCGCCTGGGCGTCGGCGTCTTCGAGGAGCAGGGCGAACTCGTCACCCCCGAAGCGGGCCACCGTGTCGCCCGGCCTCACGCACGCCTCCAGCCGCTCCCCCATGCTCTTGAGTAGGAGGTCGCCGGCGGCGTGGCCGAGGGTGTCGTTGATCGACTTGAAGTCGTCGAGGTCGAGGAAGGCGACGGCCAACGGCCGGTGCTCGCGGGAACGGCGAGCCAGGGCGTTACCCACCCGGTCGGCGAACAAGGCCCGGTTGGCCAGGCCGGTGAGCGGATCGTGCCAGGCCCGCGTCCGCAGCTCGGACTCGAGAGCGACGCGCTCGCTCACATCCCGGGTGTTGAGCACGAGGCCCTTGACGCCCGGGTCGTCGAGCATGTTGGTGACCGTCGTCTCCACGTCCCGGAAGCTGCCGTCGCGGTGGCGCAGGCGGGTTTCGACCAGGCTGGTGGCCTCGCCTGGAAGCGCGGGCCACTCGAGGACGGCGAGCAGGGCGGCCGACTCCTCCGGGTGCAGCCAGGACCGCAGCTCCCGGCCCACGATCTCTCGGGGCTGGTAGCCGAAGACCCGCTCCACCGACGAACTCTGGTAGGTGATCCTGCCGTCCTGGCCGACGATGGTGATGACGTCGGACGAGCTCTGGACCAGCGAACGGAAGCGGGCCTCGCTGCCGGCCACGTGCTCGAGGGCCGCACCCGCCAGGGTGGCGATGAACTCGGCGAGCTGCACTTCGACATCGCCGAACAAGTCGTTGACCTCGTGGTGGGTGAGGTAGAAGCAGGCCACGACCTGGCCGTCGCTCACGATGGGCGCGCACAGCACCGAGCGCAGCCCGGCCAGCAGGAAGCTCTCGCTGGAGTCGGCGTCCACACCCGCCCCGCACACCACGGGGGCGCGTTCGTCGATAGCCTTGGCGAGCACCCGCCGGCTGAGTTCGTGCACGTTCTCCCCGGACAGCGTGACCAGCTCCTCGCCGATCTCGCCGCTCAACTCGATGACGTGGCAGTGATCGCCCCGCAGCAGCAACAGAGCCGCATCCCGCACCGCGTCGTAAACAGCCGCCGGCGACGACGCCGAACCGATCCGACGGCCCACAGCCAACAACGACTCGAAACGGTCCGCCAACGAAAGGGTATCCCGGCCACCCGCCCGCCCGGCCGGACGCCCCGTCTCGGGCCGCTCGCGCCGCTGGGGACGAGAAGCTCCCATGGTCGTCGGCATCTCAGCCTCAGGGTTCATGTCTCTACCTCCGAAGTTCGCCGGAATCCTCGGCCGGAGCTGTCCGGCTGCACGGATACCGCCTCCGGGGGAGGGGACGCCCCCGACTCACCATGATCGACTCGCATGCTCGACTCCCTGGGTGATCCAAATGTGGATCCGGCACCAGGATCCGTCAGCAGCGACCTCGTCACAGGCGATTATCCCCGTGAACAGACCGAACGAAACACGGGGGTCAAGCCCGCCGTCCTGCCCTGTCCCGCTCTCCAATACGCTCAACGGAACGACGACCTCGTAACGGGCTCGCCGCCGAGCATGTCGCCCTGGCCCACGCCGTCACCGACAAGGCACGTCGTCGGCGTCGGGTTCGGCGTCTGCCCGGGCGACCACCATTCTGCCGACGGGAACGCTCACGGCCACCTGCGGGGTCGTCAGGGCCTAGGTGACGCTCGACTGGGCGGCGACGTCAAGCCCGTGGGCCGACGGATACGAGGTCGCGTGGGGCACGTCCCCTGGTGGCTCGTATCCCACCACCGCCACGACCCCCAGCCTCACCTATACCACCCCGGCGCTGGGGACCGGCACGTACTACTTCGTGGTCCGCGCCTACAAGGGCAACTGGCGGAGCGCCAACTCCAACGAGGTGTCGAAGCGTGATTTCCGTCCTCGGGATCGGCACCTGCTCGTGACGGTCGAGCCACGATAGCCAGGCGGCGGCCAGCCACGGGCGAGTGGTCGTCCGCCGCAAGATCACCAAATAAGCTCACGCTTGTGCGTACAAGCGTGAGCCAACGCGATCGGTGGGCCGTCGAGGCGCCCCGCTCCGCAGCCCGGCGGTGCAGCAACTCTGACCGGTGATTCCCGCTGGCTCGGCATTGGGTTGCGGTGTGGGGTCGCCGCACGTCATGGTCCGAGATCGATCCCATGTCCTTGATCCCGCCCGGGAAGGGGAGGGCGGATGATCTCGGCGAGGCGGTCCGGCCATTCCGGGAGGTCGCGTTGGCCCATGGGTGTGCGCCCGGCAAGGTGGCAGGTTCGATCCCAGGCCGCGTCTTTGAGGTGCTTGTCCCGCCCCGAGAGTTCGGCGAGTTCGGCGTCGATGGTCTGGATGCGGGTTTCGGGCCACCCATGCTGGGCGTCCCAGCGGCGGCGTTTGGCGACCTCATCGCGAGCGTCCTCGATGCTTCGTCCGCAGTGGGCGATCTTGGTTTCGGCCCGGTCGACGTTGCCGGCAAAGCGTTCTGCGGCTTCGAGAAGGGAGGCCTTCTCCCGGCGGCCATGGCGGCGCAGCTGGGAGAAGGGCCCGAGCCTGGGTGAGCTTCTCTTCGGCGGCGTGCAGCCGGTAGTTGGCCCGGTCCGGTGGCCGCATCCGGAGGGCGCCTTCGAGTTCGCCTCGTTCGGCGAGGAGGCGCTGGGCGTGTCGTGGCGCGTCGTGGACGGCGAAGCCGGTGTCGGGGAGACGGCGGAGGGCGTCAAAGACTTCCTGCTCGGGGCTGCGCTGGTCGGCAAGGACGCCGCCGTGGTCGATCTCTGGCAGTCGGGTGACGTTCCAGGTGTGGGTGGCATGCCGGGAACGGCTCTGCCCGGTGTACCCGGTGAAGCGTTCCAGGGCGGCCGTGCCGAGCAGATGAACCTGGCTCCAAGTAGCGCCCTGGATGCCATCGACGGTGCGGGGCCCACGCGTGGGAGCAGTTCGGGCTGCCATCGCTCCGGTGGCCTCTGAGCTGCGATTTCGTTGGTGTCGGAGAGGGGACTTGAACCCCTACGTCCTTGCGGACACTAGGCCCTCAACCTAGCGCGTCTGCCTATTCCGCCACTCCGACGTGGGCGCCCCACAGGGGCAACCGGGAGATTGTAGCGGGGTGGGTCAGCGACGGATGGACCAGCGCTCTGCCTCCCAGAAAGGGCCGGTGGACCAGGCATTGGCCTCGACGCCGTCCACCCCTCGCCCGGCGAGGACGGCGGACGGGCGCCACAGGGGCAGGAGGACGGCTTCGGAGCGGAGCTGGGACTCCAGGGCCGGCACGGCGGTCGGGTCGCCCTGCTCCGCGCTGAGGGCCAGGGCGTCCAGGCTGTCGATGCGGGTCACGTTGCCCCGGCCGACCGATCCGGCGTCGAACCAGCAGCGCCAACAGGGGTCGGGCCAGGCCACGTCCTCCACCACGGCCAGGTCGAAGAGGCCCTCGGGGAGCCAGGAGCCCTGGACGAGGCGGGCGGGGGCGAACTTGAGCTCCAGGCGGGCGTCGCGGGACCGGACCTGGGACTCGAGCACCCGGCCCAGCAGAGGCGCCATGTCCATCTCCTCCGACGCCACCAGCGTGTCGACTCCGTCCCGGGCCAGCCCGGCCACGTCGGGGTCGGCACTGACCTGCGGCCACGCCGCTCCCTGCTTCGGCCCGTCCGGCCCGGCCAGCGTCGTGGCCACCACCGCCTCCCGGTCCATCAACACGTCGACGAACCGGTCCCGGTCCAAGAGGGCGAGAAGCGCCCGGCGCCGCTCCTTGCCGAGCTTTCCGGTGTTGGCGGCCAGCGACACGATCCGCCCGCCCGGCGGGGCCACCGACACGGTGACCCCCTCCAGCGCCTCGAACCGTCCCCGGCGGTTGGTGAAGCCCCCGGGCCAGGCGAGGTCGACATCGCCCTGCTCGAGGAGCTGCTCCATGGTCCGGGTGTCCGGCACGACCAGTACCCGCACGGCGTTCACCCGGGGGCCTCCACCCCACCACGTCGGGTTGGCGGCCAGGACGACCTCGAGCCCGGGTGTCACCCCCTGCAGCGCGAAAGGGCCGCCGGAGACGTCGGGGCCGCCGTCCCAGGCGGAGGCCAGATCCCGGCCTGAGAGACGATGTGCCGGCAACACGAAATCCGCGCCGGAGAAGAGCCGCCGCCACCCGGGAAAGGGTCCGTCGAACCGGAGCTGGACCGAGGAGCCGTCGCCCTCCACGGCCGCCACCCGGTCGTACCCGGCCCGGGGGCCGGGCCAGGAGGGGCCCAGGACGGTCTCCAGGGTGAAGCGCAGGTCGGCGGCCGAGATCGGGGTGCCGTCGCTCCAGGAGGCCTCCCGCCGCAACGAGAAGGACGCTCCCGTCTCACCCGGGTCCTCGCGGACGGTGGACTCGTCGGCCAGGAAGCCCCGGACCGTGCCGTCCGGCTCCACCCGGAAGAGCTGCGGCAGCACCAGCCCGAGGATGGCCTCGGCGGCCGGCGTGCGGGACCGGGCGTCGAAGGGGTCGAGGGTGGCCGGCTCCTCCGGCACCGCCAGCCGCAGGGCGCCCGCC
>CAZCVW010000230.1:4504-5804 GCA_964502185.1 uncultured Burkholderiales bacterium | reverse complement strand
CCCGCTCCTGCCCCTGGGCCATCCAGTCCATGACGGCCGCGCCCTCGTGGACCTCGCCGATCTTGTAGGTCTTGCCGGTGTAGTAGAGGATCCGCTCGGTGGTCGTGGTCTTGCCCGCGTCGATGTGCGCCATGATCCCGATGTTCCGGGTCCGGGCGAGAGGGAACTCCCGGATGATCGGAGCCCCCTTTTTTGAATGCATGGCTTTCGGGTCTGCGGACATGGGCCGGCTTTCTCGGTTCTGGCTTTCTGTATCGCTGACGCGTTCCGGCCGGGCGGTTCGCCCGGCCGGGGTGGCTGCGGGACTGGCCCGCTCGGAACAAGGTCCGGGCTACCGGTGCCTCGCCACCCTGTGCGTCGTCGTGCGCTTCAACTGGTCGGTGCTCTCCCCCGCGTGCTTGTCCGTTACCAACGGTAGTGGGCGAACGCCTTGTTCGATTCCGCCATCTTGTGGAGGTCCTCCCGGCGCTTCACCGAGGCGCCAACACTGTTGCTGGCGTCGAGCAACTCGTTGGCCAGGCGCTCGGCCATCGTCTTCTCCCGACGCTGCCGCGAATAGCCGATGATCCAGCGGATCGCCAGCGTGGTCTGGCGGCGGGGCCGCACCTCGACCGGGACCTGGTAGGTCGCGCCACCCACGCGACGGCTGCGGACCTCGAGGGCCGGCTTCACGTTGTCGAGCGCCCGCTTGAGCGTGGCCAACGGGTCGGACCCGGTCTTCTGCTCCATCTGGTTCAGGGCGTCGTAGACGATGCTCTCGGCGACCGAGCGCTTGCCCGCCAGCAGCACCTTGTTCACCACCTGGGTGACCAGCACCGACCGGTGGATCGGGTCGGGCATGAGGTCGCGCCGCGGCGCGGGGCCTTTGCGGGGCATCTAGCTCTCCTTCTTGGCGCCGTAGCGGCTGCGGGCCTGCTTACGGTTACGGACGCCGCTGGCGTCGAGGGTCCCCCGGATCACCTTGTAGCGGACCCCGGGCAGGTCCTTCACCCGGCCACCACGCACGAGGACGATCGAGTGTTCCTGGAGGTTGTGCCCGATGCCGGGGATGTACGCCGTCACCTCGATACCGCTGGTCAGCCGGACACGAGCGACCTTGCGCAGCGCCGAGTTGGGCTTCTTCGGGGTCGTGGTGTAGACGCGGGTGCAGACACCCCGCCGCTGGGGTGCACCCTTCAAGGCGGCGGTCTTCGTCTTCTCCGGCTTCGATGCGCGGCCCTTACGGACCAGTTGCTCGATAGTGGGCACTGCACTCCTTGGAACTCACTGGGGAACTCACTGGGGAACTCACTGGGGAACT
>CAZCVW010000230.1:0-4404 GCA_964502185.1 uncultured Burkholderiales bacterium | reverse complement strand
GGAACTCACTGGGGAACTCACTGGGGAACTCACTGGGGAACTGTCGCGGTACTGGGGGTGGGCGCGCCGCGGGAGCGGGACACCCGGACCGGAAACGATAGCGGAGGCCGAGAGTACCCGCCCAAACGGGCTGGTGAAGACCGCCCTCTCGCTGGTCCCCTCTCGCCGGGTTGACCGCCCAGGTTGTGGAAAAAGTGAACGCACCCTTACGATCACCCCGTGCGGGCGCCGCTTCCACAACAACGATCTCATGGCCTGGCCGGTGCGGTGGACCGGGTACTGGACGACCACGCCGACGCCCTCTACGACTTCGCCCTGGCGGTCACCGGGTCTCCATCAGTGGCCATCGAGGTCGTGCGGGCTGCCGTCCCCCAGGCTCTCTCCGAACAGGGCCCGTCCGTCACCCGGGCCACGTTGCTCGGCCGCGTCTTCGAAGCCGCCATGCAGCGGACCGACCCACCTCGAGGTCTTTCCGGCAACCTGCTCGGCGACCTGCTGGAGCCGGGCGAGGGGACCCATGCAGAGTTGCGCCGCGTGTGCGTCGAAGCCACCCGGATGCTGGAGCCCAGGGCCCGGGGCATCCTCGACCTGACCCTGCGGCAGGGCCTCCACGGCGAGCAACTGGGCGTCGCCCTTGGCGTGTCCCCCGGACAGGTCTCCGCGGCCACGAAGTCGGCCCTCGCCGAAGCCGAGCATGTGGTCGGCGCCGTGCTGCTGTCGCGGGTGGCCCAGGACGACTGCCCCGGCCTCGCCGCCGTCCTCGAAGTACTCCCAGCCGAGTCGGACGGGGCGCTGGTGGCCGGCGAGGTGGTCAACCACCAGGAGTCATGCCCGGCCTGCGACGACCGGCGTCGTGCCCTCGTGCCGGTCGCCTCGCTCCTGGCCGGCATCCCGCCGACGCCGGCGCCCCCCGAGCTGTGGGACGCTCCCGGCCCTAAGCTCCGCCCTGTGGCGGCAGCGAAGGCGCCGGTCAGACTCCCGAACCAGCGAAAGGCACGGGCGATCCGCGTGCTGGCGATCGCCGCCCTCACGCTGTTGGCGGCCTCGAGCGTCACGGCCCTGTTGCGCCGGGACAAGGGCTCCCCCGCTCCGGCGACGGCCACCCCGGCGTTGACCCTTTCGGTGGCGGAGCTCGACTTCCGCAAGGACTTGGGCGAGACCGCCTTCGAAGTCGCCAACCCAAACAGCATGTCTCTCCGTTATGAGTTCCGGACGGACGCGCCCTGGCTGACGCTCGTCGCCCCGGACACGACCCTGCCCCCGGGCGGCAGGGCAACCATCGTGGCCAAGCTCGACCGCTCCCGCGCCCCCGAGGGTCAGATCAAGACCGAGATCCGGGCCGCACAACCAGACGGCGTGGCGCCGCTGGCCGTCCGGGCCGAAGTGGACCGTGCCCCCGTGGTCTCCAAGACGGAGATCACGCCCAAGGCGCTGACGGCCTCGCCGTGCCCCGGTTCGACCCCCGCCCAGGTCCGCGTGGCGCTGGTCGAGGAGTCAGGGATCGACGTGGCCCGGATCCACTGGCGGGAAGCGGGCGGGGCGGAGCGCTTCTCGCCTCTGACGCCGACCGAGGCCGCCACCTTCACCGGGTCGCTCGGCCCGGTCGCCGTCGCCGGCGAGTTGACCTGGTGGGTCCTGGCTGTCGACGTGCGGGGGAACACCACCGTCTCCGCCCCGGCGCCGCTGGCCGTCACCGGCTGCTGATCACGGGCTGCTGATCTCCGGTGGACATCGCCGAGTTTCAGGACCTGATGGCGCGTACCTACGGGGCCCGGGACCGGGACCGGGGACGCGACGCGACCGTGGCCTGGCTGGCCGAGGAACTGGGCGAGCTGGCCCGGGCGGCCCGCAAAGGCAGCCGGGACGAACAGCGGCACGAACTCGGCGACGTGTTCGCCTGGTTGGCGTCGCTGGCCGGCCAGCTCGGCCTGTCGCTCGACGAAGCGGCGGCGCGCTACGCGCAGGGGTGTCCCCGCTGCGGGAACATCCCCTGCACGTGTCGCTGATTATTCGGTGCCGGTGCCGCCGAGGCCGAAGTCGGCCTCGCGGACCTCGGCCGCCATGGAAGCAGCCTCGCCGTCCCCTCGGGTGCCGGGCTCGCCGTCACCGGTGAGCGGGCCCGGGGTCTCCCCGAGCGACCGCAGCCAGTCGGCCAGGTCCTGGTCGGTGTCCGACGAGTAGAACGGCAGCGGCTGGGCTTCGGGAGCCCGGGTCTCGATGGAGCGGTACCGCAGCATGCCCGTCCCGGCCGGGATGAGCTTGCCGATGATCACGTTCTCCTTGAGGCCGAGCAGCCCGTCGGACTTGCCTTCGATGGCCGCTTCGGTGAGCACCCGGGTGGTCTCCTGGAACGACGCCGCCGAGAGCCACGAGTCCGTGGCCAGCGACGCCTTGGTGATCCCCATCAGTTCCGGACGGCCTTCGGCCGGCTGCTTGCCCTCTTCCACCAGCGTCCGGTTCGTCTCGGCGTAGGTCCGGGAATCGACCTTCTCGCCGGGCAGGAACTCGGAGTCCCCGGGTTCGGAGACCGCCACCCGCTTCAGCATCTGGCGGACGATGAGCTCCACGTGCTTGTCGTGGATCGACACGCCCTGCTCCCGGTACACCCGCTGGACCTCGTCGACGAGGTACTGCTGGGTCTCCCGGATGCCCTTGATGTCGAGCAGTTCCTTCGGGTCGAGCGGCGTCTTGTCGTCGCCGATCAGCCGCTGGCCGGCCGACGCTTCGTCGCCGTTGCGGATGGCCAGCTGGATCCGGCGCGACACCGGCGGGTAGGTGTCCTCGGTGCCGTCGTCGCCGATGATGGTGACGATGCGCTCACCGCGGTCGTTCTCCTCGACCCGGGTGACACCCGAGGTGCGGGCCAGGGTGGCCTTCCCCTTGGGACTCCGGGCCTCGAAGAGCTCGACCACCCGGGGCAGACCGTGGGTGATGTCCTCCCCGGCCACACCACCGGTGTGGAAGGTCCGCATCGTGAGCTGCGTGCCGGGCTCGCCGATGGACTGGGCGGCGATGATGCCGACCGCCTCACCGAGGTCGACCATGTCGCCGGTGGCCATCATCCGGCCGTAGCACCGCTGGCAGACACCGGCCGCCGCGTCGCAGGTCAGCACCGACCGCACCCGGATACGGGTGAGGTTCGGGTCGTTGGCGATGGCCTTCATCTCGGCCTCACCGATCTGGCCTTCGTTGCGGTGCAGCACCGTCCCGTCGGACAGGGTCACGTCCTCGGCGAGGACCCGGCCGGGCAGCTTCACTTCCAGCATCCGCTCGTCGAGCGTGCAGTCGATCGGCAGGCCGCGGGTGGAGCCGCAGTCCTCCTCCCGGACGATGAGCTCCTGGGCCACGTCGACGAGACGACGGGTCAGGTAGCCCGAGTCGGCCGTCCGCAGGGCGGTGTCGGCCAGACCCTTCCGGGCACCGTGCGTGGAGATGAAGTACTCGAGGACGGAGAGGCCCTCACGGAAGTTCGACTTGATCGGCCGGGGGATGATCTCGCCCCGGGGGTTCGCCACCAGGCCGCGCATACCGGCGATCTGGCGGACCTGCATGATGTTTCCTCGGGCTCCGGAGCCCACCATCATGTCGATGGGGTTGAACTTCTCCGCCACCAGGTCTCGTTGCATGGCCTTCGTGACCCGGTCGGTGGCCTCCTGCCAGATTTCGATCTCCTTCTGGCGCCGCTCGTCGTCGGTGATGACGCCCTTGCGGAACTGCTGCTCGACCTTGTCGGCCTCCTTCTCGAAGCCGTCGAGGATGCTCGCCTTGTCGGGCGGCGTCCGGACGTCGTCGATGGAGATGGTCAGGCCCGAGCGGGTGGAGAAGTGGAAGCCGAGTTCCTTCAGGTGGTCGAGGCTCTCGGCCACGACCGCCTTCGGGTAGCGGCGCACGAGGTCGTCGACCACGGCCGTCATGTCCCGCTTCTTCACCACGTCGTTCACGAAGGGGAAGTCCTCCGGGAACGCCTCGTTGAACAGCAGCCGCCCGAGGGTGGCCTCGACCAGGACCATCGGCTTCTGGCCGTCGCGAACCTCGAGCCGCTTGATCACCGACGAGTCGGGGTGTTCCTCGGAGCGCTCCGGGAACCGGTCCTCGGGGAACTTCGAGGCCGGCATCCGCACCTTGATGCGGGCGTGGAGGGAGATCCCGCCGTCGGAGTGCTCGTACGTCGATCGGTCGTAGGCCAGCTGCACCTCCGACAGGGAGGCGAAGGACCGGCCTTCGCCGATTGATCCCTCCAGCTCCTCGGTCAGGTAGTAGGCGCCGATGACCATGTCCTGGGAGGGCACGGCGATCGGACGACCGTGGGCGGGAGAGAGGATGTTGTTGGCCGACAGCATCAGGATCCGGGCTTCGGCATGGGCCTCGGCCGACAGCGGCAGGTGGACGGCCATCTGGTCACCG
>CAZCVW010000229.1:1778-5846 GCA_964502185.1 uncultured Burkholderiales bacterium | reverse complement strand
CATCGCCGAGGTCCTCCCCGGCGACAAGGCCACCAAGGTGGCCGAGCTGCAGCGCGCCGGCGGCCGGGTGGCCATGGTCGGTGACGGCGTGAACGACGCTCCCGCCCTGGCCCAGGCCGACCTCGGGGTGGCCATCGGGGCCGGCACCGACGTGGCCATCGAAACCGCCGACGTGGTCCTCATGCGCTCCGACCCCCTCGACGTGGCCGTCGCCCTGTCCATCGGACGGGCCACCCTGCGCAAGATGCGCCAGAACCTCGCCTGGGCCGTGGGCTACAACGCCATCGCCCTGCCCATCGCGGCCGGCGTCTTCGAGCCCAGCCTGGGGCTCGTGCTCCGCCCCGAGATCGCCGCCCTGTCCATGTCCGGCTCCAGCTTCCTCGTCGCCATGAACGCCCTGCTGCTCAAACGCCTGCGGCTCCCGAAGCCCGAGGAGGCGCTGCCGTCCCGGCCCGTCCCCGAGCCGGTGCGATGACCCCACTGCCGGGCCGCGCAGAGCCTGCGCCCCCCGGACGCATTCCCCGGCCGATGAGGTGAACGACCCGGCCGACGAGGGGGCGGGCTGCGGCACGACCCTCGACGAGGCGCTGCTGTGCTGCCCCGCTGACGCGCCACTGGTCATTCCGGACCAGGAATGGGTCCGGAGCATCGCCGCCGAGCTCGCCCACGGTTTCGCCGCCATGGCCCGTGTCACCCGGGCGGTCTCGGTGTTCGGCTCGGCCCGCGCCCGTCGGGGCAGCGGCGAGTATCGCCTGGCCCGGGCGGTGGGAGCCGCCCTCGGCCGGGCCGGCTTCGCCGTCATCACCGGAGGGGGACCCGGGGCCATGGAGGCCGCCAACCAAGGAGCCCGCGACGCCGGAGCCCTCTCGGTCGGGCTCGGCATCGAACTCCCCGTCGAGCAGGCCATGAACGACGCCGTGGACCTGGGGGTCCACTTCCGCCACTTCTTCGTGCGCAAGATCATGTTCGTCCGCTACGCCTCGGCCTTCGTGGTGCTGCCCGGCGGCTTCGGCACCCTCGACGAGCTCTTCGAGGCGCTCACCCTCCTCCAGACGGGCAAGGTGGGGCACTTCCAGGTGGTGCTGGTCGGCCGGGAGCACTGGGCCGGGCTGCTGCAGTGGCTCCAGGCCCGAGTCTCGGCGGAGGGCCGGGTGGCGGAGCCCGACCTCGCCCTCCTGGAGGTCACCGACGAACCCGACGAGGTGGCCCGCCTCGTCGCCGGCGCCCAACCGGTCGGGGGTGGGAGGACGCGGTAAGCCGACGCCGGAGACGGCGGGGCTCCCTGCGGCCTGTCGGGAGCCTGCCCTCACCTTCCCGGTGCTACAGGGCGTGCCGGTCACCTCCTCCAAGCCCGGCTTGACGGGCGAAGCGGACCAGCTCCGCCCGGGTGTGCAGCCCGAGCTTGCGCTGCAGTTCGGCCCGGCGGGCCTCCAGGGTGCGCACCGAGACCCGCTGGTCGGCGGCGATCTCGGCGTTGGTGTGACCCGCAGCGATCAGGGACAGGATGCGCAGATCGGCGTCCGAGAGGCCCCCGGCCGCTCCCGCCGGTGCTCCTTCTGGGGTGAGGAGGGCGTTGCCGAGACGCGGGTCGACGTGCTGCTTCCCGGACGCCACCCGGCGCACGGCCAAGACCAGGTCCACGTCGGCGGCGTCCTTGACCAGGTAGCCGCGGGCGCCGGCGGCGAACGCCCGCCGCAGATAGGCGACGTCATCGTGGACGGTGAGCACAAGGACCGCCGTGGCCGGGCTCATCTCCCCGATCCGGCGAGTGGCGTCCACCCCGCTCTCCCCCCGCAGACCGAGGTCGACCACGAACACGTCGGGCCGCTCGGCCCGGGCCAGCGCCACCGCCTCCTCGGCCGTGGCTGCCTCCCCGACCACCTCGATCCCGCCGTCTTCACCGAGGAGCCGGCGAAGGCCGGACCGGACCATGGCGTGGTCGTCGCAGAGCGCCACCCGAATGGGCTCAGGCAACCGGCACCTCGAGTTCGACCCTGGTGCCCGACTCCGGCGTCGACGTGACGGCCGCCCAGCCCCCGACCAGGGAGGCCCGTTCCCTCATACCCAGCAGCCCGAGGGAACGGCCCCCCGCCGCTTCCGGATCGAAGCCCGTCCCGTCGTCGGTGACCACGGCCCGCAGACATCGGTCCTCCTGCGCCAACGCCACCCGTGCCCGGCTCGCTCGGGCGTGGCGCACGACGTTGGTGAGGGCCTCTTGGACGACCCGGTACACCACGGTCTCCACCTGGCCCCGGAAGCGGCCGTCCTCGTCGACGGCGTCGAGTGTGAGTTCCACGGCCAGGCCGTGACGGGCGGAGAGGTCGCCGGTCAGCCGGCGGAGGGCGGCCACCAGACCCACGTCGTCGAGCACCGTGGGGCGCAGGTCGAAGGCCAGCTGGCGGACGTCGGCGAGGGCGTCGGCCACCAGCTCCCGCACCTCCGCCGTGCGGCGCCGGGCGTCGCCCAGGTCGGGCTGGTCCCGCTCCAGGGAGGTCTCGACCAGCCGCAGTCCCAGCAGGACCGAGGTGAGGCCCTGGCCGATCTGGTCGTGCAGATCCCGGGCCACCCGGGCCCGCTCCGCCTCTTGGGCGCCGATCACCGCCCCCAGCATCTCCTCCCGGGCCCGCTCTCGCTCCCGGGCGGCGGCCAACTCCGAGCGGGCCTCCCCCCGGTCCCGCTCGGCCGCCACCAGCAGGGCGCCTTCGATGGCGGCGGCGGCGAAGGCGGCCAAGGTGACCACGAGGCGCTCGTCCTCCGGATCGAAGGGGGCTCCGCCGGCCTTCTCGGTGAGGTAGAGGTTGCCGAAGCGGCGGTTGCCCACCCGCACCGGGACCCCGAGGAAGGTGCGCATGGGCGGGTGGTGCGGCGGGAAGCCACAGGCGCGGGGATCGGCGGTGAGATCCTCGAGACGGATGGGGCCGTCGGCCACGATCACCTCGCCGAGCAGACCCCGCCCCCGGGGCAGGTCCCCGATGCGGGACACGGTGGCGTCATCGAGGCCGCGGTGGACAAACGTCTGGATGCGCCCCGCGTCGTCGTAGAGGCCCAGCGCGGCGTAGCGCGCCCCGGCCACCTCGGCGGCCGTGTGCACCATCCGCTCGAGGAGCTGGTCCAGGTCGTGCTCGCCGGCGAGCTCGAGCGCCGCCCGCAGCAGGACCCGGAGGCGCCCGGCGGCGTCGTCGCTGCGCTCCGGCTCTTGCGATATCCACGACATCGTGTCGGGGATGATACTGGGGTCGCCCTCCCCAAGAAGGGTCTGTACTTCACCGAGCTGAGTCGGTACCGGAACCGCGAGAGTCACTTACTACTATTTTGTATCGTAGAGGTGACAACGGCACGGCGGACACTCTCGACGAGCGGTCCGTACTTCACCGCAGACCGGTTCCTGGGGAGCCCCGGATGGCTCGTCGAGGGAAGAAGCGCACCATGGAAACGGCAACCAAGCCGCTTCCCTTGCCGGGACGCCCCGGCCGGCGGATGGCAAGAAACGGAGAACCGGATGAACCACCGAGGCATGATGGGTCCCGCTCTGGCTGTGGGCGCGCTGGCGATCGCCCTCGCCGTGGCTGGCGTCCCCGTCTTGAACTATGTGCCGCTTCTCATCCTCCTGTTCTGCCCGCTCATGATGTTCTTCATGATGCGCGGACACGGCGACACCAAGGAGCACTCGTCCCGCGACAGCCGACAGGATCAACACTGACCCGCCACTTGAAAGCGACGTTTCGACACCCCCGGCACCTTCGCCTACTACGGCACCCTGGATGGAAGCGGTCGTGCGAGTCAGCTGAGCCGAAGCCGGCCCGGGTCGGCGCGGTTGGCTCTCTGTCGTCTCGTCGACAACGTGTGAAGGCCGTGTGAAGGCCGCGGGAGGCCACGGGACCGAAGGCGTTCTTTCTACGCCGGGTCTCACGCTGGCCGTCATGAGCGGTTTCGGTAGTAGAGGTCCCAGGTCCGCCCCGCGTTGGTGGAGCGGTAGATGCCCGTGGTGCTCGTGGAGGCGGCGGGGGAGAGGAACGGTCCGAGGAGGTGGCCTTCGACCGCCCCGGGATGTGGGGCGTGCTGGTCGAG
>CAZCVW010000229.1:0-1678 GCA_964502185.1 uncultured Burkholderiales bacterium | reverse complement strand
ACGGTCCGAGGAGGTGGCCTTCGACCGCCCCGGGATGTGGGGCGTGCTGGTCGAGGAGGATCTCAGCGGCCGAAAGCAGACCGCGACCGCCACGTTCCCCGTCCTGCCCGCCCACGAGGTTCCGGTGCCCGGCGATGCCGCCCCTCCGGTCCGAGAACCTTACCGTCTCGACGCCGGGCGCCCAGCACCCAGATCTCGGCCGTCACCAAAGCGCTTCAAGGCGTCGCCATCGGCCTCTTCGACGATCACCTCCGCCATTGCGTGGCGGACGCGGTCTCGAGCGGAGGCCGGGAGGGCGACCAGAAGCTGACGGAGGCGACCGCCGCCATCGAGCGGCTGCTGAAGAGCTAGAGAGGACACCATCACCCAACATCGCGACGACCGTCCCCTGAAGGAGCCCCGATGAAGCGCACGCTCTCCGCCGTTGTCGCCCTGCTCGCCCTCACCGCCGTCGCCTGCGGCGGCGGTGACGGCGACGGCGACGGTGACTCGTCGGCCTCGGGCAATGCCCCGGCCCGCACCGTGGAGATCGACATGATGGACATCGCCTTCGCGCCCACCACCGTCACCGCCGAGGAAGGCGAGCGCGTGCGGTTCATGTTCCGCAATCGCGGCGCGATCCCCCACGACGCCTTCATCGGCGACGCCGACGCCCAGGCCGACCACGAACGCGACATGCGTGACGCGGAGACGGGTGGCCACTCCATGGGCGGCGGCGACGAAGACGAAGACAACCTCACCCTCAAGCCTGGTAAGACGGGGGAGTTGACCTACACCTTCGACCGGGCGGGCTCCGTCGAGATCGGCTGCCACCAGCCGGAGCACTACGCGGCGGGCATGAAGGTCGCCGTCACGGTCACGTGAGGGCGCCAGGACCGCTCAGGCGACGAGCAGGCGGTCGCAGGGTTACCGGGACGGGGTGAGCGATGCCGGCCATGTCGGTGGTGGAGCGGATGCGAGATCCTGCACCGGCTCGACCGCTCCCCGCACCGGCTGGCCACCCCCGAGGAACTGAAGGAGACGTTCCGGCAGCTGCCCGTCGCGGACGTCCGCTTCGAACCGGCTCTCGGACGCCTGATCACCCGATTCGCCGCCCGGCGAACGAGCAACCCGTAACCCAGGGATCCCCTGGACACCCCGAGGAGGTCACGATGAAGATCGCGACGTACACCGTGAAGGGCATGACGTGTGACCACTGCGTGCGGGCCGTCACCGAGGAGGTCGGCAAGGTCACCGGTGTGGACGGCGTCGAGGTCGACCTCGCCTCCGGGAAGGTGACGGTCTCAGGGAGCGGGCCGGTCCAGGACGGTGCGGTGCGGGCTGCGGTCGAAGAGGCCGGTTACGAGGTCGTCGCCTGACTCACGCCTCGTCGCGGTAGCGGAGCTGCCAGGTGCGGGCCCCGTCGCGGGAGCGGAAGATGCCCTGCTCGGACACCGCCGCGTAGAGCACCGGACCGTCGACGAGCAGGGCTTCGGGCGGGCCGGGCAGCGTGCCCTGCTCGGCCCAGGTGGCACCGCCGTCAGTGCTGGTGATGATTACACTCTCGGTGTTCAGAAAGCTGTCACCGCCAGCGATGCCGTGTTGCGCATCGACGAAGTCTACATCCCAGAGGGGCAGTGATTCCTGGGGCAGGGGTACTTCTTGCCAGGTGGCCCCACCGTTGGTGGTACGGACCATG
>CAZCVW010000228.1:0-5861 GCA_964502185.1 uncultured Burkholderiales bacterium | reverse complement strand
ACCTGGTCGAGGAATCCGGCCTCGGTGACCACGTCGATGGTGGCGAGGGCGGCGGCGCAACCGATGGGGTTGCCGCCGTAGGTGCCGCCGTGGCTGCCCTTGGGCCAGCGGGCCATGAGCTCGGCCGAGCCGCCGATGGCCGAGATGGGGAAGCCCGACCCGAGGCCCTTGGCCAGCACGAGCACGTCCGGGCGGACGTCGTGGTGCTCGACGGCGAACATCTTCCCCGTCCGTCCGAAGCCGGTCTGCACCTCGTCGGCCACGAAGAGGATGCCGTGCTCGGCACACAGCTCGGCCAGCCCCCGCAGGAAGGATCCCGGAGCGATGACGTAACCGCCCTCGCCGAGAACCGGTTCGATCACCACGGCCGCCGTCTCGGCCGGCGAGGTCTGGCTGGCCAGCAGGTGCCGGACGTGGGCCAGGCAGGCGGCGGAGGCCGCTTCGGCGTCGCCGCCGTAATTCAGGCTGTGGGGGAAGGGGGCGACGTAGACACCGCCCGGCAGCGGGGCGTGGCCGGCCCGGTAGGCGGTCTTCGACGTCGTCATGGCCATGGCCAGGTGCGTGCGCCCGTGGAAGCTGCCGGTGAAGACGATGACGTTGGGCCGGCCCGTCACCTGCTTGGCCAGCTTCACCGCCCCTTCCGTGGCCTCCGACCCGGAGTTGGCGAAGAAGAAGGTGTCGATCGGCTCGGGGCAGACCCCGGCCAGCCGGGCGCCCAGCCGCTCGAGCAGGTCATGCCGGTAGACGTTGACCTGGGCGTGGATGAACCGCCCCGCCTGCTCGGCAATGGCGGCCACGACCTTGGGATGGCAGTGCCCCGTGGAGGTGACGGCGATGCCGCTGGTGAAGTCGAGGAACTCCTCGCCCGAGGTAGTGGTGACGACACAGCCCCGTCCCCGCTCAACTTCCAGATCGGTGACGCGGAACCAGACATCCGACACATGGCCCACAGGCGCAGTCTCCAGCGAGGTGCGCGGGCTGGGAATAGTTGGTGTCGAAGACGTGAACGGTCGTCTTTGGAGATTCTCCAAAGACGACCGTTTAGGTCAGATTTCTCCAAGGCGGGTCTCGGCCCGCAGGGCGACGTAGAGCTCGACGATGGTGGCCAGGTCGCGGGTCGAGCGTCCCAGCACCTCCTCCACCCGGCCGAGTCGGTAGCGCAGCGAGTTGGGGTGCACGTGGAGGCGCAGGGCGGCGGCGTTCACGTTGAGGTCCTCGCCCAGGTAGGCGACGAGCGTCTCGAGGAGCTGCGGATGTTCCCGCAGCGGCTCGAGGACCAGATCGCTGCGGGCCCGCAGCTGGCCGGGATCGGCCGCCGAGAGCAGGGCGTCGATCAGCTCCAGGTCCTCGAAGCGGACGACCCGGCCGGGAGCGGCGCCCATCCGGTCGAGAAAATCCAGGGCGAGCAGCGCGTCGCCCCGGGATTCGACGAGGTGGGCGGGCGTCTCGACCGGTCGACCGAGCGCGGCCCGGGCGGCGACCCCGGCCTCGGCCAGGCTGGCGGTCCACGCGTCGAGCAGGGCACCGTCGCCTTCGAGCACCAGGGCGACCAGGTCGTGGTACTGGCCGAGGAGGTGCGGGGTCCCGCAGGACAGCGCGAAATTCCCGACGAGGCGCAAGGCCTCGGGGACGGCCGGACCCGCCGAGATCAGCGCGACCCGCCACGGCCCCTTGGCCGAGAAGCCGTAGAGCTCGAGACGCTCGGGGGACACTTCGCGCGAGCGGCGCTCGTCGAGTAACTCGTTGAGCAGTTCGCGCCGCCGTAGCCGCTCCTCCATCACCCTGACGTCACGGGCCAGTTCGAACAGGCGCAGGAGACGTTCGGCCACCTCGACCAGGGGGCGGGTGAGAGCGGACCTGACCTCCCCGGAGCCGCCGGCCCCCGGGAGCGCGGGGGTGTCCCCCGGGGCCAGGGCCAGCCAGAACCGGACACCGCCCTCGACGACGATGGGGAAGGCCAAGACGCCGGCTGCATCGACGTCGAAGGCATCGACCTCGGGGTCGACCTCGAAGGCGTCGGCGTCCCCGCCGGTCTGCCCGCTTCGGCGGGAGATCTCCTCCCAGATGGCCTCGACGGGCACCGGCCCGGCCTCGGCCAGCACCTGGCCGCCGGCCCGGAACAGCACGGCGCCGCCGTCGGTGATCGTGGCCAGGCGCTCGACCAGGGCCTGCTCCGGCCGGCTCTCCCCGAGCGCCCCGAGCAGCGTGTTCTGGAGGGTCACGGCCCGCTTGAGCGAGTAGAAGTCGTCGCTCAGGTGCGAGCGGTTGATGAAGGTGATGATGTCCCGGAAGGGCACCTGGAAGGGCACCTCGAACACGGGGAAGTCGCGGGCCCGGGCCTCCTCCAGGAGCGCCGAGGGGATCGACCGGAACACGAGGCCGACGCCGAAGCCGATGGCGGCCACACCCCGGGACTGCGACTCGGCCACCAGTTGGCGCTGCAACTCCGGGTTGCCGCGCAGCCGGACGCCGGTGGTGAGGAGGATGTAGTCCTTGGCCGTGAGCTCCTCGGGCCGGTCCGCCTCGACCGTTTCGGCTCCGGCGACCACCCGGGCCAGCGCCGCGGGGGACCCCGACTGCAGCACGAGCCCGAACTCGTCTTCGTTGACGACCTCGGCGAGGGTCAGGCGCACGAGGTCAGATGTTACGACGCGCTACCTTTCCGGGCCGTGGCCAAAGATCCGGACCCGTCCCTCGAACTGACCACCAACCGCGGCGTGACCCGCACGATCGACGAGTGGACGACGTCGTTCCATCTCGCTCTCGTCATGCTGCCGGGCCGCCCGGAAGCCGCCGCCTACGTGCGGATCGGGAAGCGCATCGCCGAGACACTGGGCGGCTCGGACTGCCGTCCGGCCTTCCTGGTCATCGGCAACGAGCGGGCCGCCCAGCGGGTGCTCGGCGACACCATGAACCAGTACCTGTGCTTCCTCGACCCGGAGGGCACGGCCGTGAAGGGCCTGGGCGTCGAACGCGTGCCCGCCCTGGTCCACGTCCGGCTGAACGCGACGGTGGCCGGGTCGGCCGAAGGGTGGAACCCGCCGGAGTGGAAAGAGGTCGTGGAGCGCCTGGCCAAAGAGATGGCCTGGACGAAGCCCCTCATTCCGGCGGCCGGCGACCCGCCGGCGTTTTCCGGCTGGAACACCTGACCCAGGCTTTCCTCAGCACCGCAGCAGGCTGAGGTCAGCCGCCGCCGCCGCCGATGATGCCGCCCCTGGTCATGGCCTCGACGTCCAGGGCCTTATCCACGGCCGCTTCGTCCAGCAGCCCACGCTCGAGCACGACCTCCCGCGCCGTCTTTCCTTCCTTCATCGCCTGCTTCGACACCTCGGCCGTCGTGTCGTACCCGATCAACGGCACGAGCGCGGTCACGATCGGCAACGACAGCTCCGCGTTCCGCCGGCACCGCTCCACGTCGGCCGTGATCCCCGTCACACACGTCCGGCTGAAGGTCCGGGCCACAGCCGCCAGCAGCCGGATCGACTCCAGCAGGTTCCGGGCCATCACGGGCAGCATGACGTTGAGCTCCAGGTTGCCCGCCGCGCCGGAGAAGGCGACGGCGGCGTCGTTGCCGATCACCTGGGCGCAGACCTGGCAGACGGCCTCGGCCGCCACCGGGTTCACCTTTCCCGGCATGATCGAGCTGCCGGGCTGGAGGTCGGGCAGCCGGATCTCGGCCAGCCCGGTGCGGGGACCCGACGACAGCCAGCGGATGTCGTTGCTGATCTTGAAGAGCGACACGGCGACCGTCCGGAGCGCGCCGGACGCCTCGACCAGGCCGTCGCGCGCGCCCTGCGCCTCGAAATGGTCACGAGCCTCCCGGAGGTCGGTGAGGTCGGGGTTGGCCTGGCGCAGCAGCTCGATCACGCCCGGGGCGAACTCGGGCGGGGCGTTGATGCCGGTGCCCACGGCCGTGCCGCCGAGGGGCAGTTCAGCCAGGCGGGGGTAGGTGGCCTCGACCCGCTCGATGCCGTGGCGGACCGCCGCCGCCCAGCCGCCGAACTCCTGGCCGAGGGTGACAGGGGTGGCGTCCATGAGGTGGGTCCGGCCGGGCTTGACCACCCGGGCGAACTCGGTGGCCTTCGCTCCGAGGGCGTCGGCCAGTTCCGCCAGCGCCGGCACCAGTTCCTGGCGGCAGGCGGCGTAGGCGCCGACGTGGATGGCGGAGGGGAAAACGTCGTTGGACGACTGCGACGCGTTGACGTGGTCGTTGGGGTGGACCCGCTTGGCGCCCCGGGCCTCGCCCAGGATCTCGGCGGCCCGGTTGGCGATGACCTCGTTGGTGTTCATGTTCGAGCTGGTGCCCGACCCGGTCTGGTAGACGTCGACGGGGAACTGGTCGTCGAGGCGGCCGTCGGCCACCTCGCCGGCGGCTTCCGAGATGGCCTTGGCCCGCTCGGCGTCGACGATCCCGAGGCGCTGGTTGACGGTGGCCGCCGCCCCCTTGATGGAAGCCAGCGCCCAGATCATGCGGCGCTCGAGGCGCAGCCCCGAGATGGGAAAGTTGTCGACCGCCCGCTGCGTCTGGGCGCCCCAGTACGCCTCGTCGGGAACGGGCACCTCGCCCATCGAATCCCGCTCGATCCGCGTCACGTGCGACCTCCTGATCAGACCTTTGCTTCCAAGCTAGGAGCCTGCTTCCAAGCTAGGAGCCGGGCGAGCCTCGCCTAGCATCGGGAACCCATGCCCGACCCAAGCGCCGAATCAACCGAGATCCGACTGACCCGCTTCTCCCGCGGCGCCGGCTGCGCCTGCAAGCTCTCGCCGGCCGAGCTGCGGACGGTGCTCAGCCTCGTCCGGGGCTTCGACGGGGCGCACGACCCGAACCTGATCGTCGGGCTCGACACCGCCGACGACGCCGCCGTCTACCGCGTGCGGGACGACCTGGCCATCGTCTTCACCACCGACTTCTTCACCCCCATCGTCGACGACCCTTACGACTGGGGACGGGTGTCGGCCACCAACGCCCTCTCCGACATCTACGCCATGGGGGCGACGCCGGTGATGGGCCTCAACCTGGTGGCCTGGCCCCGGGAGGGGCTGCCCTTCGAGCTGCTGGCCCGCACCCTCGACGGCGGCGCCGACGCGGCCCGGGCCGCCGGCGCCCTGGTGGTGGGCGGGCACTCCATCGACGACCCCGAACCCAAGTACGGCATGGCCGTGGTCGGCACCGTCGACCCTCGCAAGGTCCTGACCAACGGCGGCGCCCGGCCCGGCGACGCCCTGGTGCTGACCAAGCCCATCGGGCTCGGCATCATCTCGACCGCCCTCAAGCGGGACGCCGCCCCGCCCGAACTGGTGGCCGAAGCGGTCCGGCTGATGACCACGTTGAACCAGGGCGCCCGGGACGCCGCCCTCGAGGTCGGCGTCAACGCCGCCACCGACGTCACCGGCTTCGGCCTGCTCGGCCACCTCCGGGAGATGCTGATGGCCTCTGGCCTCGCCGCCCGGATCGACGCCGCCCGGGTGCCGGTCATCGACGGGGTCCGCCGGCTCCTGGCCGACGGGATGGTGGCCGGCGGTACGACCCGCAACCACGCCTTCGTGTCGCCCGAGGTCGACTGGGCCGGCCTGCCCGAGCCCGAGCAGCTGCTCCTGGCCGACGCCCAGACCTCCGGCGGCCTCCTCCTGGCCGTCGACGCGGCCAAGGCCGGCGCCCTCGTCGCCGCCCTCCAGCGCTTCGGCACCCCCGCCGCCGCCGTCATCGGCCACACCGTCGAAGGCGCCCCCGGCTCCGTCGGCATCCGCTAAACGCCGACCCGAGTATCTGTGCGCGTTCCGCTCTCAGCGGCACAAACGCGCACAGATATCTAACGGGGCTCCGCCCCAGCCCGACGAGTCGGTGTTCGCGGCGCGTTCAT